>JAIYEB010000413.1 GCA_027487195.1 Hyphomicrobiales bacterium
CCCATGGGCTTTGATCTCGCCTTCAAGCGCCTCTGGGAATACTACCTCCACTATTGCGAGGCAGGCTTTCGCGCCGGCAACATCGATGTCCGGCAGGTTGTCTTTTCAAAGGGGTAGGGTGCGCGAACAACTCGCGCGCCCAGATCCTTGGACCGAGATGGCTCTTCTAACCCATCATGAACTTCGGCAAGTTGCTTGTCAGGCGAGTTGCCGAAGCCCCGTATGACGTCTCACGCAGCCTTTGCCCGTTCTGGCTTTTCTGCCGGTTCCGCGGCCTCCGGCTCTTCCGGACGCTTGAAATGGTCCATTTCCGAACCGCTAACCCGCATTGGTCTTCCGAGGAGCTTGCGCAGCCTCAGCTCAAGCTCCGGCCGTTCTGCAAGCCAACGCCGCGCTGCGGCATGAAGCGCTGAAGGAACGCCCTTGAGACCGAGCGGGCGCACGAGTTCGAACATTGGCTCGGTGCCAATGCCGAACCGGCGCTTGTAGGCATACTCGCCGATTGAGAAGTCGACCTTTCGCACGCCTTCGGCATGGAGCGCCATCATCGTGCGATGGATGATGAGACGGCCTGGCGAACAGTTCGACCATTCGCTGCCAGCGTTCGAGATGCGGACCATCAGGTAGGTTTCGCCGCGTCTGAACCCCATCAGCGCTGCAATCACCTCGTCGCCCGAAATCAGCGCTGTGATGATCGTTTCTCCGCTCTCAATGCCACCGCGGATCATGTCGCGGTAGAACTGTGCCGGTGCGGGCTCGTTCAGCAGGAAGGGTGCGCCAACCTCGCGCATGCGCTCAGCCTGCTGCAGCTCAAGGGCTCTGAACAGTTTCAGCGCGGTTGCCGTATCGTGGGCGCGCACGAAATGCGCGTCTGGCTCACGTGTGAAAACCCGCCATGAGCGCTCAAGTTCCTTTCGAAAGCGCCGATCAAGATCAGCGTGCCAGGTCTCGAAACTGTCCCCGAGATCAAGAGCATGGCTCGAGAGCGCGCTTCTGCCGGTTCCAGGCAGGAGAGACAGCGGGTTCACGCGTCCCTCGATCTGGCCGGCGAGCTTGCGCAGATCAAGAAGGTCGGCCTTCGGAAGTGCCCGAAGGACGGCCGCGAAGAAGGCCTTGGCGCCGGTCGTATCGGTGGGCGCAGCCGGCCCGAGGATCGGCGCGTTGATGTCGCACAGATCCTGGTCGAGAAACGTGATCGTTGCGAGGCCGTCGCGAATGGTGCGGCGAAGCGGCAACATCGCCGCAAGCGCGCCGGTTCGCTCGTCGCATACCTCAATCACCAACGGCGCATCGCCAGGCATGGTGCAGAAGTTCGCGTACCAGGCTTGGCACCACAGCGCCGACTGAAACACAGTCGCCGATCCGCGCGCGTTTGCCTGTGACAGGGCCTCCAGGGCCAGATCAGGCGCGCTGATTATGTGCGCGCGAAACGCCTGGGTGGTGGCCTTGGAGCCGCTTTGCGCGGCTCCATCAGTGTATGCAATGTCACTCATGCTGCTATCGAAGTATTCTCGGTTGCAGGTGCTTCGACCTTGCGCTCAAGCGTGAAGGTAATCGGACGCTTGTCTGCGCGCGCCTTCTTGATCCAGCCGGCATTGCGCATGACGCGCTGCAACACCTTCTTGGCCATGAACGTCGGGCCACTCAGCGCGCGCTCTGGTGCCTTGAAGCCGAAGCGATGGCGCAGAATGGCGTTCGCCATATTCACGGACATGGCCCGGCGGATCATTTCGGTCGAGTAGGAGACCGTGAGCGAGACATTGAGACAATCGAGATTCTCGACGCGGTGCGGCGCGTTGAGCGGCCAGCTCAGCATCTCGCCGGGCTTCAGGTCGAGCACCATCGCGTGTTCATCATACCAGGGCTCGTAGGGCACATCGAGTTCCATATCGAACAGGGCGATGTCTTCGAGCTGGCGTTCCGAGACAAACGGCACCTTGTTCGGATAGACGTAGACGCGCTTGCGACCAACAAGCTGCCACAGGCACTGTCCCGGCAGATCGGCATGGTAATAGACCTGCGCGCTCGGCGATGAGATCAGGATCCCGCCGCTGCGCAGCGGCGCATCAAAGCCCGGGATGCGGCTGCCAAGTTCGCCGAAGACCTGATCGAGGATCGCCTTGTAGCGTTGATCAACCTTCTCAACGTTGCGCAGATTGAGCCACATCCGGCCTTCGCGGATCGCTTCGATCACTTCCGCCCCGGTGAGGTCGCCCTTGTCGCCTTCGCGCCACAAGCGCTTGTCCTTCAGGCCGCCGGTTTCAATCAGCGCGTAATGGGAGCGCGGGTAGGTGTCGATCAGCTCTGCCAGCGCATCCATGGAGAAGAGCGGGGAGCGATCAAGAGAGTGTGCGAGCCGGATTGGGTGTTCCCCCCAAAGGCGCGACGTGGTGTCGTTCCAGTCGGTAAAGACCGGAGCCGCTGCTTGAACTGGTGAGGAATTGAATGTGGTAGACATAGCCGCAGTTCTCCATGACGCACCCGCCTAGCGTGCGTCTGTCTTGAATTGACCGCCCCTGTCCCGGAATGGTTCAGAAACGGCTCTCCCCAATGTCCCGACAACAGTGTTGCACGACACGTGCCATCCGAAGGAGCCTCGAGCGCCAACACAGTTAAGGAAAGCCAGATCAGTCCTTTGCCCGATGTCGCGACATCTGGTCCCGGTGCTACTGATGTAGAACCGTTCCAGAGAGGGCGGGCATGCGCAGGGCCGTTGTCGCGCCCTGCCTCAGGGGAGACGCCGTGATGAACCGTCCGACACGCCCGCCGCTTCCAGTCTCCGGCGATGCTCCGCTGTCCCTGCCAGCCGCTGGCTATCCAGCCCACCGGCCACGGCGTGTGCGGGCAAATGATTGGTCGCGCCGGCTCGTGCGCGAAAACTGTCTGACGGTGGATGATCTGATCTGGCCGATCTTTCTGATCGAAGGCAGCAACACCGTCGAACAGATCAGCTCGATGCCCGGTGTTGAGCGCATGACCATGGACCTTGCTGTTCAGGCTGCAGAGCGCGCGGCAAACCTTGGCATTCCCTTGATTGCGCTTTTCCCGTGCACAGCCATGGCAAAGCGCTCGGACACGGGGCGCGAAGCGACAAACCCCGACAATCTCGTCTGCCGTACGGTGCGCGCCATCAAGGCAAAAGTGCCTAACATTGGCATCATGTGCGATGTGGCGCTCGATCCCTACACAAGCCACGGCCATGACGGGCTGATGGAGCATGGCCGGATCGTCAATGATCCAACCGTCGAGGTGCTCGTGCGCCAGTCGCTGGTCTGCGCGGAGGCCGGAGCAGACATCGTGGCTCCTTCCGACATGATGGATGGACGCGTTGGAGCCATCCGCCGCGGGCTCGAAGAGGCTGGCCATCATAACGTGATGATCATGGCCTATGCCGCGAAGTATGCGTCAGCCTTCTATGGCCCGTTCCGCGATGCGATTGGCTCGAGCGGTACGCTGATTGGCGACAAGAAGACCTACCAGATGGATCCCGGCAACACAGATGAGGCGATCCGCGAGGTTGCGCTGGATGTCGCCGAAGGCGCGGACATGGTCATGGTCAAGCCCGGCTTGCCCTATCTCGATGTTGTGCGGCGCGTGAAGGACACTTTCTCGCTGCCAACGTTCGCCTATCAGGTCTCCGGCGAGTACGCGATGATCGAGGCGGCTGCCCAGCAGGGCTGGCTTGATCGCGACAAGGCCATGCTTGAAAGCCTGCTTGCGTTCAAGCGCGCGGGTGCTGATGGGATCTTGACCTATTTTGCGCCTCGGGTTGCAGAAAAGCTCGCAAAGGGCTGACGTCGCCGTGGCATTTCCTGGACTTGCGACGCTTCGCGCCGACTTCTCATGGCAGGCCGCATCTGCCGGCCTCGTCGTGGCACTTGTGGGCTATGCGGCCTCTGTCGCTGTTGTCATCCAGGGCCTGACGGCCGTTGGAGCAACGACTGCGCAGGTGTCATCGGCCCTTTTCGTCCTCGCCTTCTGCAAGGGGCTTGTGGCCATCGGCCTGTCGCTCTGGACGCGCATGCCGATCTCGATTGCCTGGACGACGCCAGGCGCTGCCCTTTTGGCCGCAACGGGTATGGTGGATGGCGGATTTCAGGCCGTTGTCGGCGCGTTTATTGTCACCGGCGCCCTGATCTTGGCCACAGGCTTCATTGGCCCGCTTGCGCGTCTCGTTGAAGCCATCCCCAAGCCCATTGCCAACGCCATGCTGGCCGGGGTCTTGCTGAAGCTCTGCCTCGCGCCCTTCATTGCCATCGGTCAGTTGCCGGTCCTGGGCCTGATCGTGTTCGCGGTCTGGGCTGCAATTGCCAAGATATCAAAGCCCGCAGCAGTACCGGGTGCCGTGGTCGTCGCGCTCGTCGGAACAATTGCCATGGGCGGCACGGGCTCGGTTGATTGGTTGCCGACGCTCACGCTTGTGAGACCTGAGCTGACACTGGCGTCCGTGATCTCGATTGCATTGCCATTGTTCGTCGTGACCATGACGTCACAGAACATCACGGGCCTGACCGTGCTTTCCACCTTCGGCTATCGCCCCTCGACCAAGCTCGCTTTTGGCGTGACCGGGCTTGTGTCGATTGTGACCGCACCTCTCGCGGCCCTCACCATCAATCTTGCGGCCATAACGGCTGCGCTGGCAGCGGGGCCTGATGCGCACCCCGACAGCAACCGGCGCTACATCGCCGCCGTGTTCTCCGGCATTGGCTACATCGTGCTGGCCCTTCTGGCAGGCGTTGCAGCAAGCATCGTCACCCGTTCACCGCCGCTCCTGATCGAAGCGGTCGCGGGTCTCGCGCTTCTGGGAGCGCTCGGCAGCTCGCTTCTGGGCGCTGTCTCTGAAGAACGAACCCGCGTAGCAGCCCTCGTCACCTTCTGTATGGCGGCCTCCGGGATCAGTTTTCTCGGAATTGGGGCAGCGTTCTGGGGGCTCGTTCTCGGCGTCGCTCTTGACCGTTTTGAGCGGCTTGGACTGCATCGAAGCCCCTGAGCGCATTTCGTTTTGATGCCATCAAATCAGCGCTCTAAGTCCTTGTTTTCGCATGCATTCAGCGCCAAGCATGCCATTACTCACTGGTTCATGATCAGTATCAGAGGCAATCCCGCAGGAAGGGCGATCCGATCCGTTGAGACCGGATCGCCAGGGGCTTCAGTTCGCCCGTTTCGTGATTGAAATGGCGTAGGCAGGGGTGCGGATTGCAAACATCGGATCGTTTGCAGGCCCATCGATGCCGTCAGCGAGCAGTGTCGGCGCGAAGATGGTTCCATCGCACCGCTGTGCCTCGGCAACGCTGCGGATCACGAGTGTGCCCAGATCAATGGTCGGCCTTGTGTCCTCTCCGGCCCAAAGGCGCGTCGGATCGTCGGTCGGATCATCTGGACGACCCATGACGGCAACCATGCGAAGGCCGGTCGGCTGACCGCTGGCAAGCCGGGTCGCGATATCCTGGGCCAGGAAGTCACGCGGACGGGCGCGGGCTTCGTCATCTGTCAGGTTCGAAGGTCCATCGAGTGGATCCATGCGAAACTTGATGACCTGGCGCGCTCCTGCCGCGTTCGTAAGGGTATAGGCGTGAACGCCCCAATAGTTCACGCCAACCCACGAGCCAGGGATTGGCCGGCTGGCAAGAAACCGGGCTTGGGCAAGCGTCTCTGGATTGGCCTCCGAGAAGACACGGATGCGTTCAGGGTCAGGCTGCCCATTTGCGGCGGGGCGGCGGGCCTCAAGGAAACCAAGCATCTGCGCTGGCGAGCGCGCAAAGTTGATGGGTGCGTTGATCATGACGAATTCGGTCTGACCAGCACCGTCCGGATCAATCCGGAAGGACAGGCCACGATTGACGCCGCGCGCACCATCCGCAACCGCAGGATTGCCACCGCCAACCGAGAAGCGAATGAGCGCTTCAGACGGGCGTGTGAAGATGACTGCTTTCGAGAGGTCGCGCCCGGCGGCACTTGGCATGAACTGCCCAACATAACACATGCCCTTGGCACCACTTGGCCTGTGCACTCCGGGGCCTGCGAATGTGCGCATGATCTCGACGATCGGCGCAGGGTCCGCGTCCTGCGCAAGTGCTGGCGCTGCAGGAGCGGCGACAAGAAGGGCTAGACTGGCGGCGGCAAACGTTTCAAGGCGCATGATGGAGTCCTCTCCCTTTGGGCTGACATTTTCGTCTGGCCTGATCGCCATTCGTATCCATCAACGCCGAGGTTACACCTCCACGCTCTCGCCGGGTTTAGGCAGCTTCACGATGGTTTGTGGCGCACCAGCCATTCCCGCCACGAACTTCGAGGCGTCGGGGTCGATCAGTCCGAACGTGCCATAGTGGCAGGGAATGACGACATCGAAGTTGAAAAAGCGGCGAGCTGCGAGGGCCGCCACTTTCCCGCCCATGGTGAAGCGGTCGCCAATCGGCAAAATCCCGATCTTTGGCTGATAGATTTCATTGATCAGCGCCATGTCGCTGAAGATGTCGGTATCGCCGGAAAAATAGACCGGCTTGCCGCCTTTTGGCGAAATGACGATGCCGTGGGGGTTTCCGAGGTAAATTGGCGGGGAGCCTCCGCCGGCGGACGAGTGATGGGCTACGGTCAGCGCTACTGAAAACGCGCCAAGATCAACCGAGCCGCCTGAGTTCATGGGGTTGATCTTTTCAACACCCTTGCCAGCCGCCCACATGCAGATCTCATAGTTCGCCGTCAGCGTGGCACCATTTGTGATGGCAATCGCAACAGCGTCGCCGATATGGTCGTCATGGCCATGGCTGATCATGACGTGCTTGACGCCCCTGGAGGCGGTGGCGACATCCACCGGGCACACGGGATTTCCGGTGATGAATGGATCGATCAGGATGCTTTCGCCCGCAAAATCGAGGCGGAAACAGGAATGACCGAAAAACGTGATCTTCATGGTGTGAACTCCGTGCTGGCAGTGGCCAATATGAGAGTAACTGCCCCTCTCGACGGGGCAAGCCTCTCGCGGTAGGGGAGGCGGTGTTTCGTTCGCCCCTCGACCTCGATTTGCCAGGACGCGCCGCACTCCTTGCGTTGGACGTTGGGCGTGCGCGCATCGGCGTTGCGATTTCAGACATTGATCGCCGCCATGCCTTTGTCGTGACCACACTTCAGCGCACGAAGTTCCAGGCCGATGCCCGCACGCTTCTCAAGCTGTGCGCAGAGCGGGAGGCCAGCGCCATTGTGCTTGGCCTGCCGCTCAACATGGACGGAAGTTTTGGCCCGCAGGCTCAGTCGGTCGAGAGTTTTGGCCGCCATCTCCAGATGCTGACGCCGCTGCCGATCGTCTATGTCGATGAACGGCTGTCAACGGTTGCTGCTCATGGTCGGCTTGAGGACGCCGGCGCGTCAGCGCGCGAGCGCCGTGCTGTCATTGATGCGCATGCCGCCGCCGAGATCTTGATGCGAGCGCTCGTGCTGCGCGGCGAGGCAGCCTGATGGGCCTGATGTTCGACAGCCTTTTGCCCGTCATGCTGTTGATCGCACTGGGCGCTGGACTGACGCACTTCAAGGTTATTCCGGCCGAGGCATGGAGTGGTGTCGACAAGCTCACCTATTATGCCTTGATCCCTGCGCTGATGATCTCGACCCTGTCGCGGGCTAGCCTTGAAGTCTCGACCATGTCTCGGGTTGGAGGGGCCTTGCTGGCGGGGGTGGTCATTGTCGCCACGCTGACCATGTTGCTGCGACCCTTCCTGTTGCGTCAGGGCGTCGATGGGCCGGGCTTTACCTCGGTGTTTCAGGGGGCTGTGCGCTGGAACACCTTTTCCGCGCTCGCCATTGCCGGCAGCCTGTTTGGAGCGGAAGGGACAGCTGTTGTCGCGATTGCCGCCGCGATCATGATCCCGATGGTCAATGTTTTGACCGTTGCAGTCCTTGCGACCTACGCACGCGGCGAAAGGCTGAAACCCGGAGCCTTCGTCATCACGCTCGCCAAAAACCCATTCATCTGGTCGATTTCGCTTGGCCTTGCGCTCAATCTCATCGGCAATCCAGTGCCAAAGGTCCTGCAGGACACGCTCGCAATGGCTGGCAATGCGACGCTCGCCGTCAGTCTGATCATGGTCGGCGGCGGTCTGCAGCTGGCGTCCCTTGGACGCATCGACACGCCCCTGGTGGTCGCAAGCGTTCTCAAGCTCCTGATTATGCCAGGCATCATGGTGGTAGCAGGGCTGATCATTGGCCTCAGCGGACCAACGCTTGGTGCCCTTATCGTGTGTGGTTCAGTGCCAACCGCAAGCGCGTCCTATGTGCTTGCGCGCCTGATGGGCGGCGATGCCCCGATGATTGCGCGGATCATGACCTGGCAAACGCTGATTGCGTTTGTCACGATGCCGGCCTTCCTCCTGCTGGTGGGTTGAGCCGCGGACGTTCA
>JAIYEB010000411.1 GCA_027487195.1 Hyphomicrobiales bacterium
CCGCCCCTTGGTGGCCCAATTCTCAGTCATGATTTCGTTGAGGCTGCATTGTTGCGCCGGGCAGGCTGGAAGGTCTGGCTTGTGCCGGACATTACCGGTTCCTATGAGGAACTGCCTTCGAATGTCGTTGACTACGCCGTGCGGGATCGCCGCTGGTGCCAGGGCAACCTTCAGCATGTGAAGGTGCTTTTTGCTGAAAAGCTCAGGCCCGTGTCGCGCCTGCACCTGTTTATGGGCGTCATGAGCTATGTCTCCTCGCCGCTCTGGTTCGCCCTGCTCTTGACCTCAACACTGACGGCTGCAGAAGCGGCCCAACGCACGCACCGCTTCTTCACCGGCTCCCCGGCCCTGTTTCCAAGCTGGCCGATCGACAGGGCCGGCGACATGCTGATGTTGCTGTCGATTACGCTTGGCATGTTGATCGTGCCAAAGTTCCTGTCGGTCTTCATGTTGATGGCGCGGTCCTCGACAGCGCGTCTTTATGGCGGGCGTTTCCGCCTGTTCCTGTCCTCGCTCATCGAATTGGTTTTCTCCGTTCTGCTCGCGCCGGCAATGATGCTGCTGCACACCTTGTTCGTGGTGACAAACCTCATTGGAAAGTCCGTGACATGGGAAGCGCAGAACCGTGACGCATCTGGCCTGCCATTCTGGTCGATGATCAACGCCTACAAGTGGCATGTGCTGACAGGCCTGGTCTGGGGGGCGGCGGCCTATTGGTTCAACCAGGGGTTCTTCTGGTGGATGACACCGGTTCTTCTGGGAATGGTGATCGCGCCGGTCATGGCATGGGCAACCAGCCGGGTTGACATCGGCGAGGTGGCGATACGGCTCGGTTTGCTGGTCACGCCGGAAGAGGTCGAGCCGCCGCGTGAAGTCGCGCGTGTTGCAGAGCTCGAGGCTCTGCCAGCACCAGATCGCTCAGCCGGTCTTTTGAAGATTCTCGAAGACCCTGTGGCCAGCGCTCTGCACGCTGCCCTTGTGCCGCAGGCCAACCCGTCCGAGCGGGTTCGGGCAGAAGTCGGGATTCTCTATGAGAAGCTGGCTCGCCTTGGACCGGAATCGCTCACCCGCGATGAAAAGATCAAGCTGCTGTCCTATCCGGTAAAGCCACTGGACCAGGTCATGGCCGGGCGTGTGTTTTCCACCTGAAGGCTGGCATTCTGGTCGCATTGACCATGAGCAGACCCAATCTTCGCAGACCATTGTGCAAGCCGCCCGGTTGAGGCATCAACCCGCAGGCGCTTTGGCCCGGAACGCATCGGAAATAAGGCGAAGAAAATGTTTATGCTGCTTTCGTGGGCTTGACGTTTTTTTCATCATATCCACCTTCTTAATCAAGCCGTATTCATGAGTGCAGGATGGCGACGCATCAGTAGTTCTGCACTCCTGGAGTTGTTCACGCGCCTGTCTCGTACTCTGTTCTGAGCCTCGAATCCCATGTTTGACGACACGCTCACCCACGAAGCCCATGCGTTCATGTCGAGCCGCGCGCTGCGCGCCGTCCCGGCAATCGACGCCATTGCGGACCCGGTTGCGCGGGCGTGGTGCCGATCCTACGGCGTGCATGATACGCCGATGGCGGTTGAGCGTCTGCGCACATTGCTTGGTGATCGGGCTGTAGAGCTTTTGTCCAGCGGCGCTGTCATCGACGATCTTCAGGATCGGCTCGATGTTGAAGCCGAAGCCATCATCTACCGGTGGTTCGAGCGGATTCTCGGCAGCGGTATGGCGCGTTCAACCCAGGCACTGGCAATCCTTCGCCTGTCGTTTCTGGAATCAAATTCCGATCGGCGCTGGAGCGCGATGTTTCTCGACGAGACCATCCCGGTTGCGGAGCTTGCGGCGGACCTTGAAGCATTCATGATCATGCCGACACCGGCCATCAACCCAAGGGCCATGCCCAGGCAGTCGCTGTAGCCCCTGGCTCAGTGCAGAAGATCTCACGACCGAGCGGAACGTCTCTTGACCGACATCGCCTTGCGAATGGCAAGGGCTGTCGATAGCCGCCTGATTTAGCTCTTGGAGCCGGGAACGAAGGGCGGATCTGCGCGCATCGCCTGGCGCGCAAACCAGTAGGTTGCGTACAGGGCAACACATACAAGGACCGCCTCGATCACCCAGGCGACGGTCGTTGGCAGGTGAAAGAGACCCGCAAAAGCCCAACCCGTCACAAAAGCTGACGCAATGGTCTGGCTGCCAACGAGAACGATGGCCCCGGCCGACGAGGCAAGATTGGGCAGCGAGAGTTTGCGGGGCGAGGCGCTCATCAGATCATCCTTGACGTATGAGCCTCTGACATTACTCCGTCATGATCCCCGTGGCCAGATGGTTTGCGAACAGAGTGGAGTGGTGAGCATGCAGCGTTCGCGGGTTGCAATCTACTTTCTTGCCGAACCAGGCTCGCCTCTCGCGACATTCGGTGAAGACGTCCTCTCGGCGCACTGGCATCCCACGGGAATGGCACGAGAAAACTGGAAAGCGCGCGTGGCAGACCCGGCCATCTATGGGTTCCACGCCACCATAAAGGCGCCATTCACACCGGTTGATGAGGCCGGGCCGGAGGATGTGGTGGCATCCCTGTCCGATCTGGCAAGGACGCTTGCCCCGTTTCACCTTGCCCCGCTCGCACTCACCGCCATCGGGCCGTTCATTGCCTTGGTAGAGAGCGAGCGTTCGCATGAACTGCAGGCACTCGCCGATGCCGTTGTGATCGGGCTTTCGCCCCTGCGGGCCCCTTTGAGCGAAGCGGACAAGGCAAAGCGGCGCTTTGATACGCTTGATCAGGACACCAGGGACCGCCTGCAGCGTTGGGGTTACCC
>JAIYEB010000322.1 GCA_027487195.1 Hyphomicrobiales bacterium
GTCCGTTTCGTCCCCGAGGCGGACCGCGCAAGCCCCGCGACGACGAATAATGCGCATCGTGGCCGGGCGTTTGAAGGGTCGCGCACTCGCGACCCCGAAGGGCCCGGGCATTCGCCCGACATCTGACCGCTTGCGCGAAACGATCTTCAACGTTCTCGCCCATGGCCTCGGCGATCCTGTAACCGACGCGCGCGTGCTCGACGTTTTCGCCGGCACCGGCGCGCTTGGCTTTGAAGCCTTGTCGCGCGGTGCGCGGTTTTGCCTGTTCGTTGACGAGGGCGTGGAGGCGCGTGGGCTTGTCCGTGGCACCTCGGAAGCCCTCGGCCTTGGCGGCATGACCAAGATCTGGCGGCGGGACGCAACCAAGCCCGGTGCGCCGACGCTTGAGCCATTCAGTCTTGCCTTTTTCGATCCGCCCTACGGCAAGGGCCTCGCTGAAGTGGCGCTTTCGAGCTTTGCAAAAGAAGGCTGGCTCACGCCTGACGCGACCATCGTTGTCGAGGAAGCCAGCGACAGCGGCTTTGTGCTGCCGCAAGGGTTTGAGGCGCTTGATGCGCGCCGCGTTGGCGACAGTCTCGTCACCTTTGCGCGGCGCGTATAGCTTCGCTCACATGTAGAGCTTCTCGCCGGCCATGTTCTGATAGAGCGATGCAACCTGCTCGGCGTAGCCGTTGTACAAGAGCGTCGGGCGTTGTTCATCGGTTCCAAGCATGCGTTCGCTGGCCTGGCTCCAGCGAGGATGGGGAACCGCAGGGTTCACATTGGCCCAGAAGCCATACTCGGTTGGGCCTGAAGCGATCCAGAAGGTCTTCGGGCGCTCGGCCTGGAACGTGATCCGGTTGATCGACTTGCCGGACTTGAAGCCATACTTCCAGGGCAGCATCATCCGGATCGGTGCGCCCATCTGGCGCGGCAGCGGCTTGCCGTAGGCGCCTGTCACCATCATCGCCATCGGGTTTTGTGCCTCGGCCATGCTGACGCCCTCGACATAGGGCCAGGGGTACCAGAACTGGCGCTGACCGGGAGCGACCGCAGTGTCCTGGAACGTGTCAAAGCGGATGTAGCGGGCATTGCTCGTCGGATTTGCGATCTTGAGGAGCTCGGCCATGGGAAAGCCTGTCCACGGCACAACCATCGCCCAGGCCTCGACACAGCGAAAACGCAGCACGCGCTCTTCGAGGGAAACGCGCTTCAGGAGATCATCGACGGCGATCGTGATGGGGCGCTCGACCATGCCCTCTATCCTGATTTCCCAGGGGCGAATGCGCAGCGCCTGCGCCGCGCGCCAGATCTGCTTGTGGGACCCGAACTCGTAGAAATTGTTGTAGGTCGTGGCGACGTTCTCAGTCGTCACCGGGCGGTCCACCTCCCGGAACGCCGGGTTAAGCTGTGCTGGATAAAGCCCGGCGCTTGGATCTGCGGCCTGCTCGGCGCGTTGAGCATGAGCCGGTGATGAGGCGAGCAGGCCCGCACCAATCCCGGCGCCCATGAACGAGCGCCTGTTCAGCACGACATGTTCGGGCGTCGCACTGCTTTCGGGCAAAGCCCAGTCCGGGCGATGGATAATGTTCATTGCGCGCCTCCATAGGGGTAGCCGTCGGTTTGAATCATCTGCAACAGTCGTCCAACTGGCAACTGTTGTGTGGCTATTCGACGAATGGTCATGACCGGTTCATCACGAATGCGGCATTTAGGCAGTGATCTTAAGCCAAGACGTTTCGTATGATACGTCAAGCGATAAAGATCGCTACTGAGGAGACGTCTGCCATGCTTCGTTCGACCCTGCTCGTTGCCGCGAGCCTCTTGCCTTCTCTTGCCTTCGCCCAGGCTGCCGCACCCGCAGCACCAGCCGCACCAGCTGCACCGACGGCTGCTGACGCTGAAGCCGGCCAGCGCATATTTGCACAGTGCCGCGCCTGCCATCAGGTCGGCGAAACGGCACGCAATGCGGTTGGTCCGCAGCTGAACGGGATCTTTGGCCGTCGCGCCGGCTCGGTCGAGGGCTTCCGCTACAGCCAGGCCTACCAGTCCGAAACCGTGCGCGCGAAGACCTGGGACGTGGACAATTTCCGCACCTACATCCGCAATCCACGCGAAGTCACGCCGGGCACGAACATGGCCTTTGTTGGCATCCGCAATGAAGACCAGATCACACAGCTGATCGCGTTCCTGAGCTCCTACAACGCGAACGGCACGCGCAATCTCGCGCCGTGAGGCGTAGCGCCTCGCTTCGTGCGCTGGTTGGCATAGCTGCTGCCCGCACTGTTTGAGGCGCGCGTGTCATCTTGATCTGATAAAGCCCCGTTCAGTCGAAGGGCTGAGCGGGGCTTTTTCATGCGCATAACATCAGATGACATCCGGGGCGTGCTTGGCATCCTGCCAACGCCATCGACGCCTGATGCGGATCATTGGGCGGCGGAGGCGACGGTCGATCTCTCTTCGACCGCCGACATGACCGAAATGGTCGTATCGGGCGGCATCCGGCTGCTGCTGACCAACGGGACCTTTGGCGAAGGCGCCACGCTGACCGGCGATGAGCACGAAGCCTTCACCGCGACGGTTGTTGATGTGATGGGCTCGCGAGGCCTTGTGTTTGCCGGCGTGACGACGCTGAACACGCGCGAGACCATTTCTCGTGCCAGACGATTGGTTGCGCGTGGAGCGCATGGCCTGTTTCTGGGCCGTCCGATGTGGATGGCGCTCGATCATGCCGCGATTGTTCGCTACTACGCCGACATTGCCGAGGCTTTGCCGAGCGTACCTCTCATCCTCTATGACAACCACCTTGCGTTCAAAGGCAAGATTTCATCTGCGACCTATGCTGAGCTTGCCAAGAACCGCGCTGTGATTGCCTCAAAACACATTGGTGGGCCATCGATCCTTGAAGATCAGCGCGCTGTCGGCAGTGCCATGCGGCTGCTGCCGCTGGATGCAGCCTGGCCTTCGTTCGCGGAGGCATTCCCTGACCTCGGCGTGGCGTGCTGGACCGGAAATGTCGCTGATGGACCTGAACCGCTCATTGCGCTGGAAAAAGCAGTCCTCTCGCGAGACCTTGAGCGTGCCCGCCATATTGCAGCGCGTATGAGCTGGGCCCAGTCGGCCATGTTCCCGGGAGGCTCGCTCGAAGTGTTCTCGGACTACAACATCCCGATCGCGCATGCGCGCCTTGAAGGCTCGGGCCTCGTGCGCTCCGGCCCGCCGCGTCCACCCTACATCTTTTGCCCTGAAGCCTATCTCGAAGGCGGCCGCGAAACCGGTCGGCGCTGGAAGGCTCTGCGCACCGAGTTTCCTGGCACATGACCACAAGCAAGCCGCGCGCCGGCTTCACGTCCGAACTGTCTTCGATCGCGCGCCTTGCTGCACCGCTGTCGTCTGGCCTGATCGTTTCGACGAGTGCAACCCTCGTTGATACCGCCATGCTTGGGCATCTTGGCGCCGTTCCTCTGGCCGCCGTTTCATTGACGGCAAGCGTCATCATCATTTTCTATGCCGCGCTCTATGGTTTCACGGGGCCGGTCGGCCTGTTTGCCGGGCGTGCGCACGGCGCCGGAGAGACGTCCTCCATGGGGCGCATCGGCCGCCATGGTCTGTTGCTTGCGCTGGTTGGAGGGGGCTCTGGCGCGCTGATGATGGCGGCTTTGCTGCTCATCATGCCGCATATCGGCCAACCCGAGGAGGTGATCGCCGTCATTGCGCCCTACTGGCTTTGGATGTCGGCGATGCTGGTTCCATTTACCCTCATGCTTGTGGCCAAGGGGATGCTGGACGCTGCTGACAGAGCCTGGACCGCCGTCCTGCTCAGCATCGTGGTGCTCGGATGCCATATCCTGTTCAACTGGCTCCTGATCGATGGTCATCTCGGTTTTCCCGCGCTTGGCCTGACGGGGGCAGGGATTGCCAGTTTCCTGTCGCAAACGGTCGGCGCTGTGGTGTTCTGGAGCTATGTGCTTTTCGCGCGCCCGCTTCGAAGCTGGTGGCAAAGCCCCGGCCTGACGCGCCCTGAGTTCATCGAGCAATGGCGCGAGGCGGTGTCAATGTCGATCCAGTATTTCATGGAGTGCGGCTCCGTTGCGATTGCCGGTGTGTTGATCGGATA
>JAIYEB010000144.1 GCA_027487195.1 Hyphomicrobiales bacterium
GCCGTTGTGATCAATGGCGAGAATTCCGCAGGGGGTTTTGGCATTACCGAAGCCATCTGTGACGAGATGCTCGATGCGGGCGCTGATGTCATCACGCTCGGCAACCATGCCTTTGATCAACGCGAAGCGCTGGTGTTCATCGAGCGCCAGCCCCGTCTCGTGCGCCCGGCCAACTACCCGCGCGGCACGCCGGGGCGGGGCGCTGCACTTGTGGAGTTGCGCAACGGCGCCCGCCTTCTGGCGATCAATGTCATGGGTCGCGTGTTCATGGACCCGATGGACGATCCTTTCGCAACGCTTGATCGCGAGCTTGAGGCCTGCCCGCTGGGGCTCGCGACAGATGTTGTCGTCATCGATGTTCATGCTGAAACCACCAGCGAAAAGCAGGCGATCGGGCATTTCTGTGATGGGCGCGCGAGCCTTGTCGTTGGCACCCATACGCATGTTCCGACCGCTGACCACAGGATCTTGCCGCAGGGTACAGCCTATCAGAGCGATGTCGGCATGACGGGCGACTATGACTCGATCATTGGCATGGACAAGGCCGAGCCGATGCAGCGCTTCCTGCGCAAGATCGGCTCAGGCCGCTTCGAGCCGGCGCTTGGCGCTGCAACGCTGTGCGGTCTTGCGGTGGAGATCAACGCCCGTGGCCTTGCCGATGCGGTCTACCCGGTGCGCATGGGCGGCGCACTCAGCCGGCAGGTGCCGCCATGGGCTGCGGCATGAGCGAACAGCCGCCGTTCGTGCTCACTGAGGGGCCTTCGGGCGCCGATACGATCATTTTGTGCGATCACGCCTCAAACCGGGTTCCAGCACCCTACGGCGCGCTTGGGCTGCCTGAAGGCGCGTTCCAGCGCCATATCGCCTATGATATCGGCGCGCTGCACATGGCCAGCGCGCTCGCGCGCTGGCTGGGAGCGCATCTCGTCCACACTACCTTTACGCGGCTCTTGATCGATCCAAACCGTGGAGCCGACGACCCGACACTGGTGATGAAGCTGAGCGATGGCCAGATCGTGCCGGGCAATGCGGGCGCTGACGCAGCCGAGGTCGCGCACCGTATTGCGACCTACCACCGCCCCTATCATCTGGCCATCTCGGGCCTGATCGATCGCATGCTGGCGCATGGGATCGTGCCGGCGATCGTTTCGATCCATTCCTACACCGAGGCCTGGAAGGGCATTGCGCGCCCGTGGTCTGCGGCGGTTCTGTGGGACAATGACCCGCGCCTCAATGTCCCCGTTATCGAGGGGTTGCGGCGCCTGCCGGGCGTGCTGGTCGGGGATAATGAGCCCTACGATGGTGCGCTGGCCGGCGACACGATGTGGCAGCACGCGACGGTGCGCGGGCTTGCGCAGACGCTGATCGAAGTGCGCCAGGATCTGATCAAGTCGGCTGAGACTGCGACCGCCTGGGGCGGGCGTCTTGCGGATGTCCTGCAACCCCTGCTCGCACGCCCTGAGATGCACGAGGTCCGGCACCTGCCATCCCGGACCGGGCCTTACACACCCGTTTAGGGCGCCATTCGATCCGAATCCAGGAACCGCTAGCGACGTCCTGGGAGCACGCTCTATTCCTCGCGGCTGCCGCGCCGGACGCGACGCATGAACAGCGCGACGAACGCGATGATCGGCGGCACTGACAGGGCCATTGCCATGGTCTGCGTGATCGGCAGGTGACCAGCCTCGATCACGCCTCGGATCGCATAGCCGAACAGGCCAACGATGTAGTAGCTGATCGCCGCAATCGACAGGCCTTCGACGGTCTGCTGCAGCCTGAGTTGCAGGCGCGTGCGCTCGTTCATCGCTTCCAGCACAACGCCGTTCTGACGCTCCATGTCGACATCAACCCGCGTGCGCAACAGGTCCGCTGTGCGCTGCAGCTTGACCGCAAGCTCCGACTGGCGCTCCACAAGGCTCTCGCAGGTGCGCATGGCTGGCGAAAATCGACGACGGAGAAAAGTGCCAAGGGTTGGCAGCACGCTGTCGCGCGGCGATTCGCCGAAAGCCGCAAGCCGCTCCTCCACAAGCCGCTCATAGGCCTGTGACGCGCGAAACCGGAAAGCGCTCTCAGCTGCATCGGCTTCAAGCGACGCGGCAAAGTCCGTCAGGCGGTTCAGGAGCGCTTCGTTGGCCTGTAGGGTCTTGGCGTTGGTCATCTCCTTGGAGAGCACAGTGAGGTCGCGCTCGATCCGCCCGACCAGCGGCGCGCGCTTTTGCGCCTCCGGCAGGCCAAGGAGCGCAAAGGAGCGATACATCTCGATCTCGATGACACTCTGGATCAACGTGCCGATCCGGCGCTCATCAAGGCCTGGCTGAAGATCAAGTGCAATGCGAACAAAGCCGTCAGCATCCGGCCGGAAGTCTGTCGCCACATGCGCCCGGCCGCCATCGATGGCGCTTGCAGCCAAGGCGTGCGCTGGCCTTGGCCGCTCGAGGCCGCTGCGCGCAAGAAGATCAACCGCCACCAGGAGCCGCGGGAGCTGCGGCAGCCGTTGCAGAATGTCTGCGAAAACAACTGACGCCGGGGCGTCATCCTCGATGGAGCGATCGATCGTGAGCGTGACGAATTCCGTGTGGGCCTCAAAGGCAAGGCCGGTCTGGCCCAGGCGCGTGCGATGGTGCTTGAACTGTTCCGAAGGCGCATCGATGCCCATTTCGACGGCGAAGGCACGAAAAGCCGCAGCAGACGCGGCAATATCACCGGGGCCAACGGCAAAAGCCAGACGCAGAACGCGGTGCGGCACCGAGAGCGCCGGAAAGGGGCGGGCGTGGAGCTCCGCGAGCATGGCTTCGCGCAGCGGGTGAGGCGAGGAGAAAACCGGGCGCGGATCGTCTGCCAAGGCGTCGTTCTTTCAAGTAGCTCTCAATGCCGTCACGATGACGTATTGAGGCTGTTCCGCAAATCGTTGGAACACCTACTGACGCTGCGCCAATGAGACGCGGGCAAGGACCCAATCCTCAACAAGCGGCGCGTAGGCTGCGATCACAGGGCCAAGGCGCGGCTCGGCCTTGCCAGCTGCAAGCGCGCGCTCCGTGCGCGGACCATGCTGAACGGGCTCACCGAGGGCTGGCCAGATCGCATCATGCCAGCTGAACGTCGCCAGCAGGGCACAATCTGCGAGCGAGGGGGTGGGGCCGGCGGCAAACGGGCCAGACGGGTCCAGCATGTCTTCAATGAGTTCAGCCGCCTGGTTGGCGGCATAAAGCACGCTGTCGACAATCTCTTCGTTGCGATTGGCGGGCGCCACCTGCGGGAACAGAAGCCGGATCTTTGCTTCAAGGCGAAGGTCAATCAGGCGTGTCAGCATCCGGGCGCGGGCGCGCTCTTTTGGCGTGCCGGGAATGGCCAGCCGTTCCGGAAAGCACTCATCAAGATAGGCAATGATCGCATCTGATTCAGGCAGGACCAGATCGCCATCAATGAGCGCGGGGATTGTCGCGCTGGGCACGATCGCGCGATAGGCGTCGGAGCGATAGCCACCGGGCGGCTCGCGCCGTTCAATGTCCAGGCCCTTCAGCGCAAGTGCGAGCCGGACCTTGACGGAGTAGAGTGAGAGCGGAAGTTCATAGAGATGCATGCTACCATTTCTGAAGCATCGGCACCGGAGAGGCAAGGAATTCGCATGCGCATGAGCGAGATGACCAGCGCGGCCTTTGCAGCGGCGCTGTCGCACCGCCCGACCGTGATCCTGCCTGCGGGCGCGACCGAACAGCATGGTGCCGCAGGTCCGCTTGGCACCGACGCGCTGGTGTCGGATGCCATTGCCCGGGAAGTCGGTCGACGCGCTGGAATGGCTGTGGCACCGGCCCTGACATTCGGCATGTCGCAGTTTCACCTCGGCTTTGCAGGCACAATGTCGCTTCGGCCCTCAACGCTTGCAGCAGTGGTGCGGGATGTTCTGGCGTCTCTTGCGCTCCATGGCGTTCGTCATGTCTTCATTCTCAACGGACATGGCGGGAACGTGGCTCCCATTGTTTCCGGTATTCAGGAGTTTCATGCCGAGCGCTCGTTTGCTGGCAACGAGACGCCCGCGCGGCTCCACGTCCTTTTGAGGAGCTGGTGGGATCTGCCAGCCGTGGCTGGTCTATGCGCTTCAAGCTTTGGTGATGGCGAAGGGCGGCATGTCACCGCGTCTGAAATCGCGATCCTGCGCCATCTCACGCCAGAGATCATGCCCGATTCCCAAGAAGCCCCGGCGCGCCAGCTCACAGCAAGCGAGGC
>JAIYEB010000200.1 GCA_027487195.1 Hyphomicrobiales bacterium
CGCGCTTCCGGCGAGGGATCGCCGAACGTCGTGCCGGCCTGGATCGAGCCCGGGCGTTGAACCGCACCACACCGGTGCAGCATCTCTTCCATCAGGCTGGTCTTGCCGCTTTGATAGGGGCCAACAAGCGCGATAACGCGCGGAGCTTTGGTGCCTGTTCCGCTCGAAGCGGAACCGTCTCTACCGGACATGGCTGTTCCTCCCAAGTGCGCTGTCCGCTCGGGAATTTCCCCCGGGCAGCGGGGCGCTGACGGGATGCTCAACCCGTCTGGGGGCGCGCGCAAGGGCTGCTTGCAGTCATCAGGTGAACTGCTTAGTCGCACGGTTCCGACAGTGGCAAATCGTGCCTGATGCCCGGTGGCGTGCGAATGTCAGATTTGCGCGCTAGAGGTGCGCGACGAAGGTCATGCGGCCAGGGTTCATGCCGAGGTTGGCAGTTCGGCGCGATGCCTGAAAGCCTGCCTCTTGCAGCCGCTTCAGCATGGCTTCGCTGGTATGGGTCGCAAGGCCAAGTGTCTTGCGGACCGTGACATAATCCGAGAAGGCCGTGCGCACGAGGCCCTGAACCGCTTCGATCAGGAACCTTTCGCTGAACGCGAAGGCGAGCAGGGCCTTGACGTCGCTGAGCGCAGAAGCATCCGGCGGGATCACGTCGGCAATGATGAACCGACCCTGCGGCGCCAAAAGGCGCCTGGCATTGGCGATCAGTTCATCAAGCTGCGCATCGCTCAGATATTGCAGCACCGAGTTGACGATCACGAGATCAACCGAGCCATCCGGTCGCTCCGCAAGCTCGTCCGGTCCAAGAACCACAATGCCGGGCGCGCCCTGAAAGCGCGAGGCCACGCTTCGGCGTGGGCCATCGACCGCTTCAAACAGGATCAGTTCGCCGCATAGGCTGGACACGCGAGCCGCATCAAGGGCTTCGCCGCAGCCATAGTCGAGAACACGGGCCGCAGGTCCGGGAATGACCGAGATCATGTCATCGGCGATGCGGCGATAATGCGCGGCGAGGTGTTTTTGGCCGGAATAGATCTGATGTGGCCGGTCCCAGAAGCTTTTCCAGTCCATCATGCGGTCCGGAAAGGGTTCTTGACGCGCACGCCGAGATGGCTGTCGCCATGGCCGAGGTCTTCTGACAGCAGCACGGTGCAGCCCGCTTCGGCGGCGGTCGCGACGATCATGGCGTCGTAGATCCGGAGGCCGCGCCCACGTGCCAGATCAAACGCCATTTCGCGCGCCCGCTCGGTCATGGGCAGCACCTCAAGGAATGCGGTGAAGTATCGAAGCCCCAATTCGACATCGGCGAAGTCCCTGCGGTACTTGCGTCGCATCACGTCCGTGAATTCGTTGAGCGCCTGAACGCTGACGGCGTGACATCGACCCAGCGCCTGGGTTGCCCGTTCACCCTTCGGGTCGGGCGCGCCAAAGGCATAAACGAGAATGTTGGTGTCGACCGCGACGCGCTCAGTCGCCATGCGCGTCGTCTCGATCGAAGCGTTCGTTTGGCCCCATGAACTTCGGGAGCACGCGCAAGCCGTCGAGCGCTTCCTCGATTGTCATGCGCCGCGAGATCTCCAATCGACCGCGATCGTTCATCTGGCCTTCCACCTCGTCCCCCGCCTTCACACCGAGCTTCTCGGCGACATCAGCGGGGATGCGGATGGCAAGGCTGTTACCCCATTTGGCGACACGCATGGCACGCTCCGGATAAACAGTAGAGGCGAATGTATATCCGAAACTACGATGGATATCCATGCCGCTGAGGCGTCAGGTTCCACGCTTTGCGGGGTCGCCAAATCCACCGCCTGTTGGCGTAACGATGATGACGGCATCGCCCACGTCCATGCCGGTCTGGGTGCATCCTTCGAGACGCTCAAGCCGCCCATCTGCGCGACGCGCCCAGCATTCGCCGATCTGCCCTGGCTCGCCGCCATTCATGCCAAAGGGCGGGATGCGGCGATGGCCAGAGAGGATGGCGCAATCCATCTTTTCGAGGAAGCGGATCGTGCGCCGGGTGCCGTTTCCGGCGTTCCACTGCCCCTTGCCGCCGGAACCCGGACGGATGTGGAAGTCCTCCAGCACAACCGGGTAGCGCCACTCGAGCACTTCCGGATCGGTCAGGCGTGAGTTGGTCATGTGGGTGTGCACGGCATCCGTACCGTCAAATCCAGGGCCAGCTGGCGCGCCGGAGCAGATCGTCTCGTAGTACTGATGGCGCTGGTTGCCGAAGGTCACGTTGTTCATGGTGCCCTGGGCTGCGGCAAGAGCACCGAGCGCGCCGAACAGGCAGTTCGTCACGGCCTGCGAGGTCTCGACGTTGCCGGCCACAACCGCTGCCGGATAGGCAGGCGACAGCATCGAGCCCTTCGGTACGATGATGTCGATGGGTCTGAGGCAGCCGGCATTCATCGGGATGTTGTCTTCCACCATGACCCGGAAAACGTAGAGCACGGCAGCGCGGGTGACGGGCAGCGGTGCATTGAAGTTAGTGGGTTGCTGATCGGATGTCCCGGTGAAGTCGACAGTTGCGCGCCGGGCGGTCTTGTCGACCGTGATCTTCACGCGGATTTCGGTCCCCTGATCCATCGGATAGACAAACGACGCGTCATGCAGCCGGTCGAGAACCTTGCGCACGGCGTCCGC
>JAIYEB010000197.1 GCA_027487195.1 Hyphomicrobiales bacterium
CGGTTTGCAGCCGACAGCGCTGAGCGGCGCGACGGCGAAACCACGATCTTCAACCGCGGCGTCTACACAGCGTGCGAAACCTGCAGGGATAATCCACAGCGCCCGCCGCTTTGGCAGGTTAAGGCAGCTCGGATCATCCATCGCCAGACGGAAGAAACCATTTACTTCGAAGACGCTCAGCTTGAGTTCTTCGGCGTACCGATCGCTTACGTGCCGTATTTCTGGGCGCCGGACCCAACGGTCCAGCGCAAGTCCGGCTTCCTGTTTCCGAGTGTTGGTTTCTCCAATCGCAGCGGCTTTCAGGCCGGAACGCCATACTACTTCGCACTTTCGCCCCACTATGACCTGACCCTGACGCCGACTTGGACAACGCGTCGCGGGGCAGTTCTAACCGGTGAATTCAGACATCAGCTGCCAAACGGTGCCTATTCGGTGCGGTTGTCCGGCATTCGTCAGTTGGACTCGGCCGTGAGAGCCAGCTCTCCGACAGACGAAGGTCGCGGAACATTCCGTGGTGCCATCCAGACACAAGGCGAGTTCCTGCTGTCGCCGCGCTGGCGCGCAGGCTGGAATGTGACGGTGGATAGCGACCGGCGCTACCTCAAGGATTTCAATTTCGCTCCCGAATCCCAGCGTGAATCCGTTTCGAGCGTCTATTTGACCGGATTTGGTGATCGAAGCTTCTTTGATCTGCGCGCACAGCATTTCCGTCCGCTTCTGCAGGGTGCAGTTCAGCATCGTCAGAATTTCCAGCCCTGGGTGCTGCCGGTTCTCGACTACAACACTGTTCTTGCTGACCCGCTCGTTGGTGGCGAGTTTGCGATCAGAACAAATGTCACCAACATCAGCCGTCAGGAAGCGCTGACCTACACCGTTACGCGCCCCGGCCAGGCTGCTGATTTTTATACGCCCTCCTTTGCTGGAAACTATGTGCGCGCATCCGTCGATATGACCTGGCGCCGATCTGTCACTGACCCGCTCGGTGTCCGTTGGACACCATTCGCGGGCCTGAGAGGCGATGTCAGCAACGTATCGCCAGGGCAACAGCGAACCTACACTGCGATTTCTCTGACAAATCCGGCCAACATCTTCAACGTGCCTACGGGGACGGCTATTCCGGGCGTGCTAAACGACAGCGGTCTGACCAGCGTGCAGGTCATGCCCATGGCCGGTGTTGACGTGCGCTACCCATGGATTGCGTCCGGTAACGGCATCAACCAGGTGATCGAACCCATAGCGCAGTTCATTACGCGCCCGAACGAACAGCGCATCGGTCGCCGCCCCAATGAAGATGCTCAAAGCCTTGTCTTCGATGACACCAACCTGTTTGGCTGGAACCGTTTCTCAGGAAATGACCGGATCGAGGGTGGAACGCGGGTAAACGCCGGTGTCCAGTACTCATTGCATGCCGCTGGAAACTCGATCTTTTCGGTTCTTTTTGGGCAATCCTACCACGTCGGCGGACTGAACTCATTTGCCGCGACAACCCTGCCCGTCCGCGACCCACTTGGCACTGGCCTCAGCAGCGGTCTCGACAAGCCGAGGTCTGACTACGTCTCGCGCATCAGCTATCAGTTCGGCGGCATGTTCGATGTGGCGGCACGCTTGCGGTTTGATCAGCGGAGCTGGAACGTCATGCGCTCGGACATTGACGGGCGCGTCAATCTCGGCCCCATCCAGCTGACGACAACATACTCGCGCATTGCTGCACAGCCCTTGTTGGGCATTGATCGCGACCGCGAAGGCGTGTCCGGTTCAGTTGCGTGGCGTTTCCTGCCGAACTGGTCGGTCCTGGGTGGCGTCACCTATTCAGCGCGAAACACCACGGATCGCCCTGGCATCACGTCCGAGCGCCTTGGTCTTCGCTATGACGACGAGTGCTTTGACATCATTATCGACTATACCCGCACCTATCGTCAGTTTGGCGATCTCCAGCCCTCAAGCTCTGTCATGGTCCGTGTGAACCTGCGCAGCTTCGGCGATTCGAATTGGGGTCAGGGCAACGGCGGTGCGGATTCAGCCGCAATTGCCGGTCAGCCTGTTCGCTTCAACTGAGGGAATTCTTGCGTTGGTTATGGGCTTGAGACGACATGTGCTGCAGCGAACTGCGATGGGGCTTCTCATTGCAGCTGGTTTGCTCGTATTGCCGACCTTCTCCACGCAGAAGGCTGAAGCGCAGGGCATTGCTGTTGTCGTGAACGGCCAGGGCATCTCGGAGAACGACATCTCCAGTCGCCAACGCCTCCTCGCACTGTCAAACCGCGGGCGTCTCCCGCCGCGCGCAACGGTCATCGAGGAGCTCATCACCGAGCGACTGAAACAACAGGAAGCTGCAAGGCTTCGCATTACAGTTCCCGAACAGGATGTTACCCGCCAGTTCAATTCGATCGCTGAACGCGTGCGCCTGACGCCGGAGCGCATGATCGCGGAGTTCAGTCGCCTTCAGATCACACCGCGCACGCTTCGCGAGCGGCTGGCTGCTGATATGGCGTGGAGCCAGGTCGTCCAGGCGCGATTGCAACGCCTTGCGCCGATCCGCGAACAGGATGTGATCGATGCGCTTCGCGCGCGCGGTCAGGACCCAGACACAGTACGCACGTTCGAATACCTCGCGGCCCAAGCGATTGTTTTTGTGCCTGCGAATGCGGCGCCTGCGGCGGTCCGCACAGCACAGCTCAATGCAGAGCGCCTTCGCAGCACCGTCAATGGCTGTGACAGCATGGTCGAACGCGTCCGCGCGATACCGAATGCAGCCGTGCGCGAGCCATCGCGACGCAATGGCAATGATATCCCCCGCCAGCTTCGCGAGGTCATGGATCGCGTGCCGTTGGGCAGGGCGACGCCGCCGGTCCGTGGACCGCAGGGCTTCGACCTCATCATCGTTTGTGAGCGCAAGGAAATCTCCGGGCGCGAAGGCGTCACAGAGGAAATGCGGCGTGAACTTGCCGAGCGTGAAGCTGGCGGCGCAGCTGATCGCTTCCTGAATGAACTTCGCCAGGCCGCGCGCATCGAACGGCGCCGGTGAGCGATACGCTTCCCCCGCTGCGCGATGTGCTGCGCGCGCATGGGCTCGAGCCCAAGAAAAACCTCGGCCAGAATTTTCTGCTCGACCTCAACCTGACCGCAAGAATTGCACGCGCGGCAGGTGACCTGTCGGGCATTACAGTGCTCGAGATTGGTCCAGGTCCCGGCGGTCTTACGCGCGCCCTTATTGCAGAAGGCGCAGGGCGCATTGTTGCCGTCGAGCGCGACGACCGCTGCCTTGCAGCCCTCGAAGAAGTCAGCGCTGCCTATCCTGGCAGGCTTCAGATTGTTGCTGCTGACGCGTTGGCACTCGATCCACGCCCTTACCTTGGTGATGGGCCGATCCGGATTGTCGCAAACCTTCCCTACAACATTGCAACACCACTCCTCGTGGGCTGGCTTTCGCTATCGCCTTGGCCGGGGTGGTGGACAAGCATGACCTTGATGTTTCAACGCGAAGTTGCCGAGCGGATTTCGGCTCCCCCTGGCTCCAAGACCTACGGTCGCCTCTCGGTCCTTGCACAATGGCGAACGAAGCCACGGTTGATGTTTGATGTGCACCCCTCGTCCTTTGTGCCACCCCCGAAGGTGGTCTCGAGCATCGTCAACTTCACGCCGATCGAGACGCCCTACCCGTGTCGGCAGAAAGACCTTGAGGCCGTCACAGCGGCGGCTTTCGGCCAGCGTCGCAAGATGCTGCGTCAGAGCCTGAAGGGATTGTCCTTGCCTCCGCAGGAACTGCTGGAGGCGGCTGGTGTGCCGGAAACAGCACGTGCGGAAGAGGTTCCGGTCATTGGCTTTTGCAAGATGGCCGAACGCCTTGCCGCGGCACGTGACGGCGCGTTACCAGACGGTAAGCCTATGGACACGAAACCGTGAGCTTCGAAGGCGTCTGATCATTCCGGCAGAAAACACTTCTGCGATGGGAGGATCAGATGAAAACGAAGATCGGGGCGGCGATCATCGCATTCGGCCTGGCACTGGGCTTTGCGTCCAGTGCGGGGGCCAGCGTGTCACCGATGCTTGTTCCAGCACTTCTTGGTCCAGGTGATGCGGTTGCAAACGGCAATGTCGAGGACATTGGTTGGCGGCGCGGTGGTGGCTTTCGCCGTGGCGGTTGGCGCGGCGGTGGCTGGCGAAGCGGTGGCTGGCGCAGAGCCCACTTCGCTGGACCCCGTTTTGGCGGCCCACGCTGGGGCGGTCCGCGCTGGGGCCCGCGATACGCCTACGCAGGTGGCTTTGGGGGACCTGTGTGCCGTGTCGTGTGGGTCAACCGATATCGACCTCGGTTTGATATCTGGGAACGCGTTCCGGTCCGCCGCTGCTGGTAGCACTTGAGGAACAGAGGAGCCTGACCTGACGCATCACAGCTCAGGTGGTCATGACATGATCCGGTGGCCATAGCAGGACGTGCGAAGAGGGCCGCCGGTTTCGCAATGCCGGATCAACGCAACCAGGGCCTCGATCGCCATTTGTGGTGTGCGAACCTAGTCCTTGATGTCCGCGCAGAGCGCTTGAACCAGTGGACCAAGCGTCACCTGACGTTCCCGCTTCAGTCTCTCGGCAGCGAGTATGGCGCGCAGATCCCGGAATGTCCGATCTATGTCGGAGTTCACCAGCACATAGTCATATTCCTGCCAGTGACTCATCTCGATACGCGC
>JAIYEB010000347.1 GCA_027487195.1 Hyphomicrobiales bacterium
ATGACGACATCCCGGCCATGCTCCACAAGCCGCTTGGCCTTCTCGATGACCATTTCGGCCACCTGGACGTGGCGCGTGGCGGGCTCGTCGAAGGTTGATGAGACAACCTCGCCGCGCACCGAGCGCTTCATATCCGTGACTTCTTCCGGTCGCTCGTCGATCAGGAGAACGATCAGGAAGCACTCGGGATGATTGGCTGTGATGGACTGCGCGATGTTTTGCAGCAGCACGGTCTTGCCGGTCCGTGGCGGCGCAACGATCAGTGCGCGCTGACCCTTGCCGATCGGAGCGACGATATCGATAACGCGCGAGGACAGATCCTTCTTGGTCGGATCATCCGTTTCCATGCGCAGCCGCTTGTCGGGATAAAGCGGCGTCAGATTGTCAAAATTGATCTTGTGCTTGGTCTTCTCAGGGTCTTCGAAATTGATTGTCGTGACCTTGAGAAGCGCGAAGTAGCGCTCGCTTGGTCCTGGCGAGCGGATCTGGCCTTCAACCGTGTCGCCCGTGCGCAGCGCAAACTTCCGGATCTGTGCCGGCGAAACGTACACATCGTCCGGCCCGGCGAGATAGTTCGCCTCGGGCGAGCGCAGGAAGGCAAAGCCATCCGGCAGCACTTCGACAACGCCGATACCGATGATCTCGACATCCTGCTCGGCAAGCCGGCGCAGGATGGCGTACAAAAGCTCCTGCTTGCGCAGCGTCGAGGCGCCTTCGACACCGTGCTCCTCGGCAAAAGCGAGCAGCTCGGGCGGCGTTTTCGCCTTAAGGGCCTGCAATTTGATTTCCCGCATGGGGGACACTCCGGGACCGGGCGAACCAGCGCCAGCGGACCTGATTTAACAACAAGGAAAGATCAGACCTGGAAGCGGAGACCGGAGGACGACTGACGCGGCCGGTTCGCCTGTCTGCCCGCCGGGGAGGCGGGCGGAGCGCCACGGGGACGCGTGCCTGACTGGGAGAACCCTAGAAATAGAGGCTTCGCGCTGGAAGTGCAAGATGCGTGCGCGCAAAATCCAGTTGCGCTAGATCTCGCGCTTGCGCCCCTTGCCACGCCCGGCAATCCCGCGACAGACCAACATGCCAAGCGCGCCAGCGGCTGCGGCAAGCAAGATATCCGCGAGGTTCACGGGCGGTGCACCGGCCGCAGGTTGATCCAGCCTTGGCAGCAGGGTCGCAATCGACAAAAGCGCCGAGATGGCAACCGGGATCACCCAGCCCAAGCGCATGACCCGGGCCACGATCCCCGTGATCACCACTGATACCCCGGCCATCGAGAAAAACGGCCCCAGAACAAGAAAGAGGGCTTGCTGCAACGCGTCAGGCGCCGGCGGCGTCGGCTGCATGGCGAATGTCAGCCCGTTCACCATGGCTGTCACCGCAAAACCGGCGAAGGGCCCGCCCATCCCGCCGGCCATGACAGCGCCGATAATGGTCGCATGCGCGACCAGCGCTCCAAGAAGGACCCCGAGACACAACCGAACCAGCGAAAACATCAGTCCCCCCGAACCCTTTTTGGCCGCAACGGACAGCCTCTATTCGTCTTGGCCGGCCACCATTGCCGCCATGGCAGACAGACGCTCGCGCTGGCGCACGGACAGCTTCTCGGTCTCGGACTTCAGCTGACCGCAGGCGGCGAAGATATCCCGCCCGCGCGGCGTGCGCACCGGGGAAGAGTAGCCCGCCTGAAAGACAATGTCCGAGAAGCGCTCGATCACGTCCCAGTCCGAGCACTCATAGCGCGTCCCAGGCCACGGGTTGAACGGGATCAGGTTGATCTTCGCCGGTACGCCCGCGAGCAACTTCACCAGCCGGCGCGCATCTGCCGTTGTGTCGTTGACGCCCTTCAGCATGACATACTCAAACGTAATCCGACGGGCGTTCGAAGCACCAGGATACGCCTTGCACGCAGCGAGTAGCTCGCTGATCGGATACTTCTTGTTCAGAGGTACCAACTCGTCGCGCAACGGATCCAGCGTGGCATGCAGCGACACCGCGAGCATGGCCGAGGTCCGGGAACCGAGCTTCGTCATCTCCGGCACAACGCCCGAGGTCGAGACCGTGATGCGGCGCCGCGAGATTGAAAGCCCGTCGCCGTCCGACATCACATCAAGCGCGGTTGAAACCTCGTCGAGATTATAGAGCGGCTCGCCCATGCCCATGAACACGACGTTCGACACATAGCGCGAGCCTTCGCGCGGCACGATCGCACCGTCTGCGGCAACCCGGCCGACATAGTCGTTGAGGTCATCGCGCGCGATCAGGAGCTGCATCACAATCTCTGCAGCCGTCAGATTGCGCACGAGCTTTTGCGTCCCGGTATGGCAAAACGAGCAGTTGAGCGTGCAGCCGACCTGAGACGACACACACAGCGTGCCGCGCCCAGCCTCAGGAATATAGACCATTTCGATATCGTGGCCGCGCTGGCCCGGCCCATCCGGCGGCAATCGCACGAGCCACTTGCGCGTGCCATCGACAGACACCTGCTGGGTCACGATTTGGGGGCGATCAAGCGTGTAGGCCGCTGACAGCGTTGCGCGCAGTTCCTTGGCCATGTTCGCGCAAGACTCAAACGACGTCGCGCCACGAACGTAGATCCAATGCCACAATTGCTCGACGCGCATGCGGACCTGCCGCTCAGGCACGCCAACCGCGCTGAGCGCGCTTGAAAGGCCCGCGCGGTCAAGGCCGGCCAGCGAGGGTTTTGTAGCAACGATGAAGGGCTGGCTTGCAGCCGAAGTGTCGAGGAGCGCAGTCATGGCAGCGCTCTAGCATGCCGAAACGAAAAGCGCGACGCCCGAACCAGGACGGCGCAAGAACAACAGAGCGCAAAGACGACGTTGATTTACCATTCGGAGAGGTTTTGCCGGCGTTCACCATGCCTGTTGACGCCTGAAACCATCGGGTTAGGCTAAGTACGCGGCATAAAGGGAACCAGCGTTCATCCATTCAGGGGTTTTGTCATGCGTACTCTGATCGCCGCGCTTGTGCTGATGTGCGCAGGCCTCATCACACCGGCCCATGCCCGTCTTGAAATCCACGTCGACAAGCAAGCCCAGCGTATGGCCGTCGTTGAAAATGGCGAAGTCCGCCACGTCTGGCGTGTCTCCACGGCGCGCAGCGGAAAAGTTACTCCGAATGGGAATTTCCGCCCCTATCTGATGCGCACGATGCATCGCTCGTCGCTGTATAACAACGCGCCGATGCCGCACTCGATCTTCTATTCCGGCAATTACGCGATCCACGGCACGGTACAGACTTCGCGCCTGGGTTCGCCGGCCTCTGCTGGCTGCGTGCGTCTGCACCCGGCCAATGCCCGCCAGCTGTTCGCCATGGTTCAGCGTCACGGCAAGGGTGCCACCCGCATCATGGTTCGCAACGGCCAGCCGCCAGCGGATATCGTCGCCCAGATGCGCAACTTCAA
>JAIYEB010000216.1 GCA_027487195.1 Hyphomicrobiales bacterium
GTCACTGAGATCATCCTCGGCGCGAACGCCCGGCTCGATCATGTCAAGCTGCAGGCGCAATCGCGCGATGCGCTGCATGTTTCAACGGCCATTGTCGAATTGCATGAGCGCGCCCATTACCACGCGTTCTCGCTGGAAGAAGGGGCGGCCCAGTGCCGCCGCCAGTTCTTCGTGCGCTATGCCGGCGAGCACGCCAATCTGACGCTGCTTGGTGCCATGCTTGCCACTGCGCGCCAGCATCTGGATACGACGCTGATCGTGGATCATGCCTCGCCCCACGGAACCTCACGCGAGATGTTCAAGATGGTGCTCGCCGATCAGTCGCGCGGCGTGTTCCAGGGCAAGATCGTCGTCAGGCCGAAGGCACAGAAGACCGACGGTCAGATGCGCGCCAATGTGCTCCTTCTCAACGAAGGGCCTGAGTTTAACGCCAAGCCTGAACTTGAGATCTTCGCCGATGATGTGGTCTGTGCCCACGGTGCAACCGCAGGCGCACTCGATGAGGACCTGATGTTCTATCTGCGCGCCAGAGGCATTCCGGAGCGTGAGGCCAAGTCCTTGCTTGCAACAGCGTTTGTCGGCGAAGCCGTTGAGGGTGTCGAGAACGAAGCCGTCCGTGCCATCCTGTCCGAACGCATTTCGCGCTGGCTGGAGGTCAATCTCGCATGAGTGACGGGGGCTTCGGGGGAAGCTACGACGTTGAACGCTACCGCGCCGATTTTCCGGCCCTGTCCATGCAGGTCTACGGCAAGCCGTTGGTCTATCTCGACAATGGCGCGTCGGCGCAAAAGCCAAGGCAGGTCATCGACCGCATCTCGCATGCTTACTCCTATGAGTATGCCAACGTGCATCGCGGGCTGCATTATCTTGCGAACGCCGCAACGGAAGCCTTTGAGGCCGCAAGGGAATCCACCCGGAAGTTCCTCAACGCAGGCTCAACCGAAGAAGTCATCTTCACACGGTCTGCAACGGAAGCCATCAATCTCGTCGCATCCTCGTTTGGCGGGATGGTGATCGGAGAGGGCGATGAAATCGTGCTCTCGATCATGGAGCATCATTCCAACATTGTGCCCTGGCATTTCCATCGTGAACGTCGCGGTGCCAAGATTGTCTGGGTCGATGTGAACGATGAGGGCTCGTTCTCGCTGGAGGCGTTCGAGCGCGCGCTTGGTCCGCGAACCAAGATCGTTGCGATCACGCACATGTCGAATGTGCTGGGCACCATCCTGCCCATCAAGGATATCGTGCGCATCGCCCATGCGCGCGGCATTCCCGTGCTCGTCGATGGCAGTCAGGGCGCGGTCCATCTTGAAGTCGATGTGCGCGATCTTGACGTCGATTTCTATGTTTTCACGGGTCACAAGACCTATGGACCAACCGGGATCGGCGTTCTCTACGGCAAGCGGGAGCATCTCGAGCGCATGCCGCCGTTCAATGGCGGTGGCGAGATGATCGAGACGGTCACGCTGGAAGGTGTGACGTACAACACGCCGCCGCATCGCTTTGAAGCAGGCACGCCCCCAATCGTTCAGGCCATCGGGCTTGGCAGTGCGCTTGAGTATATGATGGCGATTGGCCGTTCAGCGATTGCAGCGCATGAAACCGCCCTGGCACGTTATGCCCATGAAGCTCTTCAGGGCGTCAATTCGGTTCGCATCATCGGTCGCGACCCGAACAAGGGCGGTATCGTGTCGTTTGAGATGGCTGGGGCCCATGCCCACGACGTCGCGACAGTTCTTGACCGCGATGGGGTGGCCGTTCGTGCTGGCACCCATTGCGCGCAACCGCTGCTGAAGCGCTTTGGCACAACTTCATCGTGCCGGGCCTCATTCGGCCTCTACAATACGCGAGCAGAAGTGGATATGCTTGTGCGCGCGCTTCACAAGGCGCAACGATTGTTTGCGTGAGGCCATGATGGAACAGGGTTCAAAGCTTATGACGGGACATGAGGCTGCTGAAATGCTGGCTGGCGAGGGCGCAGCAGTGTCTGACGCGCCAGCTTCCGCCATTCCGCCGCATGAACTCGACCGCATGACGGACGACATCATTGGCGCGCTCAAGACCGTTTTTGATCCGGAAATTCCGGTCGACATTTACGAGCTCGGCCTGATCTACCGCATTGACGTCGCTGATGATCGCCTGGTCAGCATCGACATGACGCTGACAGCTCCTGGCTGCCCTGTGGCCGGAGAAATGCCGGGTTGGGTCGAAAACGCCGTGGGTGCCGTGCCAGGTGCCTCGGGCGTCAAGGTCAACATGACCTTTGATCCGCCATGGGATCCATCACGCATGTCTGATGAGGCGCGCGTCGCCTTGAACATGTATTGAGGAATACCGATCTATCATTCGCATTTAGGAGATTGATCGATGCCTGCTTCCCGTTTCAAAGCTGTTTCCCTGACGCAAGCTGCGGCAGACCGTGTTCGAGAGATCATGGCTGGCGCTGACAAGCCGCTGATCGGTGTGCGTGTCGGTATCAAGAAGGGCGGCTGCGCGGGCATGGAATACACCATGGAGTATGCCGAGACGAAGAACGCCTTTGATGAAGTGATCGAAGAAAATGGCGTCACGGTCCTGATCGACCCCAAGGCGATCATGTATCTGATCGGCACAACCATGGACTATCGCGTGACCAAGCTGTCGGGCGGATTTGTTTTTGACAACCCGAACCAGACGAGCGCGTGCGGCTGCGGCGAGTCCGTATCGATCACGCCTTCACAGGCCGTTCCCGCCTAGCGATTGAGCTGTGGCCGAGGATCCTCAACGCTATGAGGATATGTTCGCTGATGTCGCACCGGTGCGCGCAAGGCGCATGTTCGGTGGCCTGGGCCTGAGGCTTGAAGGGCTCTCGATTGGCATTGTTGTTCAGGGTGTTCTCTACCTGAAGGTTGATCAAGCGACAAAGCCGCGTTTCGAAGCCGCAGGGGGCAAGCCGTTCCTGTATGCTGGTGCAAAGGGGCAGGTCGCCATGCCCTACTGGACCCCCCCGCCGGAAATCTTTGACGATCCGGATGAACTGCGGACCTGGACCCAGGCTGCGTTCGAAGCCGCAACCCGGTCAAAGTCCCTCACTGTGAAAAAGCCCCGCAAAGCCAGGGGCAAGGCCTCGCCGTCGGCACGATCCGGAGTTGGCAGACGTAAGGGCGACTAAGCCGCGATCGGTATCATCGTGCCGGACGCGTCCTGCGACATCACCCGATTGCGGCCGGCGCGCTTGGCGGCATAAAGCGCTGCATCAGCCCGCTCGATCAACGAGCCTGTGTTGTCGCCAGGGCTCCACATCGAACAGCCAATGGAGATCGAAATTCGCCCAAGCCGTTCGCCGGTCGAGCGCTTGACCAGTTCCTTCGACATGACAGCAACGCGGATCTGTTCGGCGACACGCATTGCCTGTTCAAGACGCGTGTTCGGCAGAAGAACTGCAAACTCCTCGCCGCCGTAGCGCGCAACGATGTCGCTTCCCTTGACCGAAGACTTCATGGCTGTCGCGACGAGACGCAAGACCTGATCACCGGTCTGGTGACCGTACGTGTCGTTGAACTTCTTGAAGAAGTCGACATCGCCCATGAGAAGGGAGAACGGCGCGTCGGGACGAGCAGTCTGTTCAAGCGCAATGATCGAATGATCGAACAGCTTGCGGTTACCGACACCCGTCAGCGCATCGGTCTGGCTGTCCATGCGAACAGTCTCAAGGTTCAAACGCAGATCGTCGACCTGGCGCTTCGAGTCCTCAAGCTTCTCCTGGAGCTCTCGATTGGTGGCCTGCATCCGGGCGGTCTCACCACTCAGATGCTTAGCAATCCTGCTGACCGTCTCAGGGTCTTTCGCATTGACAAGCGCGCGCAAGGCCCCACCCAGCGATGTGCCGTACGTATCGGCCTTATCTGATGCAGACCGAACCGCGGTGTTGAGGTCACCGAGCTCTTTTGAAAGCTGCAGGCCAATGGTCTCGACCTCATCCGAAAGGCGCGTTGGCGAAAGCAGCTCGACGTAAAGTCGATCAATGTCAGCCCGCGAAAGGGCGCCATTATCGCGAATGGCCTCGTTCATGGCGCGGTTCAGCTGCCCGTTGATGCCGGCAGCATAGGTATACCAGAACTCGTAATAGCGTGGGTATGCAGGCAGCAGGTTCTGCTTCAGTGCATCGATTGCAAGCTCGCCGTACGCGATCGTGCGATCGAACTCTTCACGCTCTGACATGACACGCCCCGGCACTGCACTCCCAGTTGGAGTGCACCATCACGTGATCATATGCTTGGGCACCTTAATCCCAGGTAAAGGCAAAAACGCAAAAAGACTAGTTCTTTTTGACAGTTACAGTCCGCTTCATGCGTAGCAGGAACGCGGGCATGTGGCCGGCATCATCACCTGGCAGCGAGGCTTGATCCCGGTCGCGCGGCATGCGCTGACGCTCATGTGTGGGATCTGCTGGTTTGGTGCGTTCCGGCTCAGTGCGGGGCACGCGTGCTACGCGCTCAGGCCGCGGCGCTGCTTCAGCGCGCGCTGGCACTGATGCGGGGGGAGCGCTTTCAGCGGTTTGAGGGCTCCTGCGACCACGCTCGCCCCGGCCTTCGCGCCGTGGACGTTCTGCCCGGTCATCAACCGCCCGTTCTTCCGGCGGCGCAGCGATGGCCTCGATCGCTTCTAGATACGGGATGGAGCGGCCAATCAGCTTCTCAATCGCGCTGACCGATTTCGCATCCTGTGACGAAACAATGGTGATCGACCAGCCGGACCGACCGGCGCGGCCGGTGCGGCCAATCCGGTGCACATAGTCGTCAGCGTGGTGCGGCACGTCAAAGTTGAAGACGTGGCTGACATCAGGGATATCAAGCCCGCGCGCGGCAACATCAGAGGCAACGAGCACGGTCAATTCATTCGCGCGAAACGCATCGAGCGTGCGTGTGCGCGATGCCTGATCCATATCCCCATGCAATGCGCCGGCGTTAAAGCCGTGCTTGACCAAGGACTTATGCACGACCGCCACATCGCGCTTGCGGTTGCAGAACACGATGGCGTTCTTCATGCCCTCTGCCGCGCGGATGAGCTTGCGCAGCGTCTCGCGCTTGGCTTCAGGATCGCCGCCAGAGCGCATCAGGTTTTGTGTAATCGTTGTTGCTGTCGTTGCGGCCTTGGCCACCTCGATCTGCACAGGATCTGAAAGGAACTGCTCGGTGACGCGCCGAATCTCGGGCGGCATGGTCGCCGAGAAAAACAGCGTCTGGCGCGTGAACGGTGTCAGCTTACAGATCCGCTCGATGTCCGGCATGAAGCCCATGTCGAGCATCCGGTCGGCTTCATCGATGACAAGAATTTCGATGCCGTTGAGCAAAAGCTTGCCACGTTCGAAATGATCAAGCAGCCGTCCAGGCGTTGCGATCAACACGTCAACGCCGCGCGTGATCTTGGCGTCCTGATCGCCAAAGGAAACGCCGCCAATGATCAGAGCCACGGACAGGCGCTGGTTGGTGCCGTACTTGTTGAAATTCTCCTCGACCTGCGCCGCGAGTTCGCGGGTTGGCTCAAGGATGAGCGTGCGCGGCATGCGCGCCCGGGCGCGACCGGTTTCAAGCAGCGTCAGCATCGGAAGCACAAAGGCTGCCGTCTTGCCGGTGCCGGTTTGCGCAATGCCGATCAGATCGCGTTTTTCAAGAACGCGCGGAATGGCCTGCGCCTGAATCGGCGTTGGCTCGGTGTAACCGGCTGCAGATACGGCAGAGACGACCTTGTCGGACAGGCCGAGATCGGAAAAGGGCATGAGGCCTCAACAGGCGGCGGGCCATGAAAAGCGCCCGCAAAGGACGTGCCGTGGCCGTTGCCACATGCATCGATGCGGAGGAATAGGCCCTCAACGCGGCTTGTCAATGCGAACTTGTATCAAACCTCGCAAAACGCCGTTGGTTCAGCGGGTTTTCACGAGCCTGTAGCGTCCGGGCATCTCTGCTGTGAGCTCAAGCCTGAGCGCGCCATGGCCATCATGGTCGATGGCATCAAAGCGCATGATCAGCCTGTTCTCGGCCGGCGCCTCAATCTCGACATTGCCAATGTCCACCGCCATTTCGCTGACCTCGAGTATCTCCGCGCTCTCAACCATGCGGACAATCGTGCCGGTCGGCGCTGCAAGCCACTGGATGAAGAGCTGTGCCGTGCGTCCATCCGGCTGCGTGGCAATCACAATCCGATAAACCCCTGGGACATCTCCGGTACGCCAGGTCCCTTCAATCGTGACCTCGCGCACCGACAGATCAAGCCCATGCACAGGATGCGGCTCAGCTGCGCGCACCGGCATGGAGACTACAACGAAGGCGAAGACGAGGGCGAAAAGGGAGCGGTTCATGGCTTCAGTGTAACCGTCCCTGTGCGCGTCGTCTTCTGCGTGCTTGCCCGCCCCCGACACGGGCGCTATTGCGGCGCACATGGCAAACGCTCAATCGCACCAGACCGTCCTGATCATCGACTTTGGCTCGCAAGTCACCCAGCTGATCGCCCGCAGGCTGCGCGAGATTGGCGTCTACTGCGAGATCCATCCCTTCCAGAACGCCGGCAAGGCGTTTGAGGCGCTTGCCCCGCGCGCCGTGATCTTTTCTGGCGGCCCTGCGTCCGTTCCGGAAGCGGGAAGCCCGCGTGCGCCGGAGGCGGTGTTTCAATCCGGCGTGCCCATTCTCGGCATCTGCTATGGCCAGCAGGTCATGGCCCACCAGCTCGGCGGTCGCGTTGAGGGTGGCCATGCGGCAGAGTTTGGCCGCGCCGATGTCAAGGTTCTGGCAGACAGCCCGCTGTTTGACGGTGTCTGGCAGACCGGGCGCGATTATCCCGTCTGGATGAGCCACGGTGATCGCGTGACCGTGCTGCCGGCGGGCTTCGAGGTGAAGGCAACATCCGAGAACGCGCCGTTTGCCGTCGCGGTTGATGAGGCGCGCCGCTATTACACGTTCATGTTCCACCCCGAGGTCGTGCACACGCCCGATGGGGCTAAACTCCTTGAAAACTTCGTGGTGAAGATTGCAGGGATCACGCCGGACTGGTCCATGAAGGCCTATCGCGCGGAGATGGTGGAAAAGATCCGCCGGCAGGTCGGCAAGGAGCGCGTGATCTGCGGCCTGTCAGGCGGTGTCGATTCCTCCGTTGCTGCCGTTTTGATCCACGAAGCAATTGGCCCGCAATTGACCTGCGTGTTCGTTGACCATGGCCTGATGCGTCAGGCCGAGGCAGACGAGGTGGTCACTATGTTTCGCGAGCGGTTCAACATTCCGCTTGTGCACGTCAACGCCGAGGCCATGTTCCTTGGTGCGCTCGATGGCGTCTCGGACCCCGAGACCAAGCGAAAGACAATCGGTCGGCTGTTCATCGACGTATTCGAGGCCGAGGCGAAAAAGATCGGTGGGGCAAAGTTCCTTGCCCAGGGGACACTCTATCCCGACGTGATCGAGAGCGTTTCGTTCTCCGGCGGCCCGTCCGTGACAATCAAGTCGCACCACAATGTCGGCGGGTTGCCCGAGCGCATGAACATGCAACTGGTCGAGCCGCTGCGCGAACTGTTCAAGGATGAGGTGCGCCGGCTCGGCCGCGAGCTTGGGCTGCCGGAAAGCTTTGTCGGTCGCCACCCGTTCCCCGGGCCCGGTCTCGCGATCAGGATCCCCGGCGCGGTTTCACGCGACAAGCTCGACATCCTGCGCAAGGCCGATGCGATCTATCTCGACGAAATCCGCA
>JAIYEB010000187.1 GCA_027487195.1 Hyphomicrobiales bacterium
ACGCCATGGGAGAGATTGCCCGCATTCGACAATGCCACGGCGCAACGTATCGATGCAGCCATACCCCGGATCGCGGCAATCGTTGCTGCCGGCGGCTGGCCCAGGCTTGAGCCGACCGCCAGGCTTGCGGAGGGGCAGCGCACGGCGTCCACTGAGACCTTGCGCCGCCGGTTGGAGATTGAGGGCGATCTCAACGAAACTATCGCTGACCGCGACTTGTGGGACGCTGCGGTAACCGAGGGCTTGCGCCGGTTTCAGTTGCGCCATGGGCTTTCGCCAACAGGCAGCATCGGCGTTCTGACGCGGCGCGCGCTTTCCGTGTCAGCCGAGCAGCGGCTGAATGCGCTGCAGCGCAGCCGTGCCCGGATCGCCCAACGTCTGCCTGAAGGCTCTCGCTATGTTGTCGTGAACATTCCGGCTGCGATGATCGAGGCCGTGGATGATGGTGTGGTGCAGCGCCGCCATATCGCTGTTGTCGGACGGGCCGAGCGTGCGTCACCGCAGATCGATGCCCGGATCAATGCCATCAATCTCAATCCAAACTGGACTGTGCCACCGACAATCCTGCGCGAAGACATAGCGCCGCGCATGCAGCGCGATCCCGGCTATCTCGCGCGCCAGCGCATCCGCGTGTTTGAAGGGGGGCGTGAGCTGGATCCCAGCACTGTTGACTGGTCGTCCGGCCGCGCGCTTGGCCTGACGCTTCGCCAGGATCCTGGACCGCACAACTCGCTTGGGTATGTGCGCATTGCCATGCCAAACCCTGAGGCCGTCTACCTTCACGACACGCCCTCACGCGGATTGTTCGCCAATGACGCGCGGTTCCATTCCTCAGGCTGCGTTCGGGTTGAGGATGTGATTGCCCTCTCGGCCTGGCTTCTGGAGGGAACGGGCTCGGATGAAGCCTCGATCCGCCGCGGGATCGAAAGCGGGGAGCGTCGCGATCTGCGCTTGCAGCGCCCGGTAGCCACCCATTGGGTGTATCTCACGGCCTGGGCCACGTCGGACGGAACGATCCATTTCCGCGAAGATGTCTATGGGCTTGATGGTGATCGGCCTGTCGCTTCAGTGGTGCCGCGCCGCCCAAGACCTGCGGCAACGGCCGAAACGGTCACGTCACCGTCCCAACCGCGTCCCGCCGCTCATGAGCCGACCCCTTTATTCGAGGGATGGTTTCGCGGGCGGGACTAAAACACTCAGCTGCCAGATCCCGGATTGGCTCCAAGCCCAGGCGGCAGCGCGCGCGATGACGGTGGCCAGCTGAAATCATCGCCCCGTCCAGCTCGCGCTGGCTGAAGCTCGCCGCGCAGCAATACGCGCCCGACAAGATCGTCGGTGCGCTCATCACCTGTACGTCTTGGCCCGCCGAGCAATTCACCCCCGCGCGCGACCACGGGTGTTGTGAGCGAAATCACCGGACCGACAAAAGGTCTGATGGGTTGCGCAGGAGCTTCGATCCCGGGAACGACCGGTGTCACGATGCCAGGCGTTGCAGGCTCATCGGGCGTTGGCAGTGCAAGAGCCGGGGCTTCGAAGGTCAGATCGCGCCGCAATTCGGTTGCGACGAAGAATGCAAGCTTGCGATAGCCTGCCGATGTGAGCCCGACGCCGTCAGCTGTTCTCAGGCGCCTGGTCATGCCGTTCACGTCGGGACCGACAGGCACGAAAGCGCCATTGAGATCGACGAAGCCCTCCCATGCGTCGACATAACGGGCACTTTGGGCAAACACCTGTGCTAGTGCGATGTCGTTCATATGAGCGACGTCCTGCGTATCTCCCCGCGCACGCTGAGCCACCTGAGCCACCCAATAGACCGGCACGCGCGCATCCTGGGCAACTTTCAGAATGGCTTCGACGCGCTGGCCGTAGAGTTCCTTCCAGCGGTCGGAACGCAGGTCATGCGGAATCCCGTTCTCGACGATCGGGACGAAATCGCGAACGCCGGCAAAGACCACGACAGCCGCCGGCCGAAGCTCGGCAATTGAAGCGCGCATGGCCTCGATCAACTCTGTGGCAGGCCCCCGCGCCAACGACACGCCGGGCAGCGATCGGCCGGCAACGAGTGCCATGGCTTCGCCGGCGAAAATCTCGCGCAAGCCCTGCGCAAGGCCTTCGCTCTGCTGATCGCCAATCACAAGGATCCGGCGCGCTTCGCTGTTCTTTGTCACTTCCGTGACCCTGGCGCTGACGGATGGGATCTCCCGTACAAGCGATCTAGACCCTTGGTTTGGACCTTGTTGTCGGGACGGTTGTTGAAGCGTTCTCAGATCGCGCATGATCTGGTCGACGTCCTGCGCCAATGCCGGAACTGCCGGGGCCAGGATCACCAGAACAAGAGCCAAAAGGATGCGGTTCAGCATGCGCGGAACCTACCATTACCGTGCTGCCCCGCCAAGCACAGGCTCTTTCGAGAGAGTTGACGAGGAGAGCCAGACACGGCCATACCGCGTCAGGACCAGCCAACACAGGGAATGACGGAAATGAGCGCAGACATGTCACGTCTTTCGAGCGCAATCGATGCCGCCTGGGAGGCGCGCACGACGATCGGCCCATCGACGACGGGTGAAGCCCGGGATGCGGTGGCCACTGCCCTCGAAATGCTGGATTCGGGCAAGGCCCGCGTTTGCGAGAAGATTGGTGGGGAGTGGGTGACGCATCAATGGCTGAAGAAGGCTGTGCTGTTGTCCTTCCGCCTGACGCCGAACATGCCGATTGCGGGCGGCCCGGGTGGCTCGACCTGGTGGGACAAGGTGCCTTCCAAGTTCGATGGCATGTCGCCGGCCTCGTTTGAAGCTGCGGGCTTTCGCGCGGTTCCTGGCGCGGTTGTCCGTCGCTCGGCATTCATTGCGCCAAACGTTGTGCTCATGCCCTCGTTTGTGAATGTCGGCGCCTTCGTCGACAGCGGCACAATGGTTGATACC
>JAIYEB010000230.1 GCA_027487195.1 Hyphomicrobiales bacterium
CTGCCTGGCCTCGGCGGCCCCAAACTCCCGGGCCTTGGTGGCCCGTCTCTTCCGGGGCTCCCAAAGGGCCCCTTCGATCCCTCCAAACGTTGATACATCATCAGACCTGAAAGGAACTCCGATGCCCCTCAAGATGCGTCTCGCCCGTGCCGGCGCCAAGAAGAAGCCGTTCTACCGTATCGTGATCGCCGACAGCCGCGCGCCGCGCGATGGGCGCTACATCGACAAGATCGGCACCTATAACCCCATGCTCGGCAAGACGGACGCCCAGCGCGTCATCCTCGAAGCCGACAAGGTCAAGGATTGGCTCGCCAAGGGTGCACAGCCGACCGACCGCGTTGCGCGTTTCCTCGATGTGGCCGGCATTGCCACACGCGCTGCCCGCGCCAACCCGAAGAAGGCCGTCCCGGGCGCCAAGATGACCGAGCGCGCGGAAAAGAAGGCAGCAAAGTCTGCCGACGGTGAAGCTGCTGCCGGCTGACCCCGGCCTGCACAGCGAGGCCTAGCCCTTGGCTGAGGATGGCCAGAAGCCCGGATTGTTGCGCCGCCTGTTTGGCGGCGGCAAAGCCGTGGAACAGCCGCCTCAGCCGATGGCGGCCACGCCGCCAGCTGAAGTGCCGGCTGCTCCGGCCCAGCGCCTGACATGGTGGCAGCGCCTCAAATCAGGCCTGTCACGGACATCCTCGCAGATCTCAGGCAGCATCTCCTCGATCTTCACCAAGCGAAAGCTTGATGCAGAGACACTTGAAGAGCTTGAGGATGTGCTGATCCAGGCAGATCTCGGCGTTGCAACCGCTTCCCGGATCACGGCAGCGCTCAAGGTCGGGCGCTTTGACCGCCAGATCTCGCCGGACGAGGTCAAGGCTGTTCTTGCAAGCGAGATCGAGAAGGTCCTGACACCCGTGGCCCGGCCACTGGTGCTCGACCTCTCGCATCGGCCTCAGGTGGTGCTCGTCGTTGGCGTCAACGGCACAGGCAAGACCACAAGCATCGGCAAGCTCGCATCGATCTGGCGTGCCGAGGGCAAGAAAGTTGTGCTGGCAGCCGGCGACACGTTCCGCGCCGCCGCCGTTGAACAGCTCAAGGTCTGGGGTCAGCGTACCGGCGCACGCGTTGTGGCGCGCGATCAGGGTGCGGACGCCGCAGGTCTTGCGTTTGAAGCATTTGAAGCCGCGAAGGCGGATGATGCCGATGTTCTGGTCATCGATACGGCCGGGCGCCTGCAAAATCGCACCGAGCTGATGGATGAGCTTGAGAAGGTCATCCGTGTCATTCGCAAGATCGACCCGAGCGCGCCGCACATTGTGCTGCAGACACTTGACGCGACCACCGGTCAGAATGCGATTTCACAGGTCGAGATTTTTGGCCGGGTCTGCGGCGTCACGGGCCTCGTCATGACCAAGCTCGATGGCACGGCGCGTGGCGGCATACTCGTTGCGGTCTCCGAACGGTTTGGCCTGCCGATCCATTTCATTGGTGTTGGCGAGGGCATCGACGACATTGAACCGTTCGATCCCAAGGAGTTTGCAGCTGCCATTGCCGGCATCGATCAATCAAACTGATCACTGAAGTCGCACTCCCGGCTTGGCAGGCGCGCCGTAGCCGCTTATTGAGCGGCAACGTTTCCATCACAGCTCTGGTTCCATGGCTCGTCTTGTTCTGAAATTTGGCGGCACCTCTGTTGCCGATGTCGACCGCATCCGAAACGTCGCGCGTCATGTGAAGCGCGAAGTCGATGCCGGCCATGAGGTTGCGGTGGTCGTCTCCGCCATGTCCGGCGTGACGAACCAGCTCGTGAAGTATGTGAAAGATACCTCCGAGTTCTACGACCCCCGCGAATATGATGCCGTGGTTGCTTCCGGTGAGCAGGTGACGTCAGGGCTCCTGGCGATCGCGTTGCAGGCGCAGGGCGTCAAGGCCCGCTCCTGGCAGGGCTGGCAGATCCCGCTGAAGACGGATGGTGCGCACGGCTCGGCTGCCATCCTTGGCATCGACGCCGACAAGCTCAGCGCCTGCATGAAGGCTGGCGAAGTCGCGTGCATTGCAGGCTTCCAGGGGGTTGGCCCCGACGAGCGGATCGCAACGCTTGGGCGTGGCGGCTCGGATACCTCAGCGGTCGCGCTGGCGGCTGCTGTTGGTGCCGACCGCTGCGACATCTACACGGACGTCGACGGCGTCTACACCACCGACCCAAGGGTGGCGCCCAAGGCTCGACGCATGGATCGCATCTCCTATGAAGAGATGCTGGAGATGGCCTCGCTGGGCGCAAAGGTCCTGCAGGTCCGCTCGGTTGAAATGGCTATGGTGCATCGCGTGCCAGTGTTCGTGCGCTCGTCGTTTGATGCGCCCGACGCTGGACAATGGAACGGTACACTCGTGTGTGACGAGGATCAGATCATGGAAACACAGATTGTCAGCGGGATTGCCTTCGCCCGCGATGAGGCAAAGATCACGCTGCTGGGCGTGGCCGACAAGCCAGGGGTTGCCGCAGCTGTCTTCGGACCGCTCGCCGATTCCTCGATTAACGTGGACATGATCGTCCAGAACGTGTCGCCGGATGGCAAGACGACCGACATTACATTTACCGTTCCAGCCGCAGAGTTTGCCCGCGCCAGGGAAATTCTGGGCCAGGCGCGCAACGACATCGAGTATCGCGAACTTCGTGGCTCAACCGATGTGGTAAAGGTCTCGGCCATTGGCGTTGGCATGCGCACCCATGCCGGCGTTGCCGCAAGAATGTTCCGGGTTTTGGCGGACAAGGGCATCAACATCCAGGCCATCACAACCTCGGAGATCAAGATTTCGATCCTGATCGACGCCGACTACACTGAACTCGCGGTTCGAACGCTCCATACGCTCTACGGCCTCGACAAGGCCTGAACATAACCAAAAGCGCCGGACGGGAGACACTTCCATGTGCGGCATCGTTGGGCTGATCGACTTTGGCAAGCGGCGCGCACCAACAGAGCGCGACGCAATACTCCGCGACATGGCCACGCTGATTGCCCATCGCGGGCCGGATGGCGAAGGCTTCTGGGCAGATGATGAACGGGGTGTCCTGCTCGGTCAGCGCAGGCTCGCGATCCAGGACCTGTCCGCTGCGGGTGCGCAGCCCATGGTCAGCGCGTCAGGCCGTTTCGTCGTAACCTACAACGGCGAACTCTACGGCTTTGCTCACCTGCGTGCGCAGCTTGCAGCCCGTGGCATTGCGTTTCGTGGCCATTCCGACACGGAAGTCATGCTTGAGGCGTTCGAGGCCTTCGGCATTGCCCCGACGCTGAAACAGCTCAACGGGATCTATGCCTTTGCCCTTTGGGACCGACAGAGCGAGGTGCTGCACCTTGCCCGCGACCCTCTCGGTATCAAGCCTCTGGCGATTGCCCGCCATCAGGGTTTGTTTGCCTTTGCGTCCGAGATTTCAGCCTTCGATGCGCTGCCGGATTTTGATCCGCCGATCGACCGCACCGCGCTTTCCCAGATGCTGCGTTATGGATGCGTCCCGGCCCCGCGCACCATCCTCGAAGGCGTCGAGAAGGTGCCGGCTGGCGTGATTGTCTCCATCCGCCCGGACGGAGAAGAAGCCCACGAGCGCTACTTTGATCTTGCCGAGACTTTCAAGGCATCCGAGCACGCACCGATCACAGATCCCGTGGAGGCCACGCGCCTTCTCGAACATCAGCTTGCAGATGTCGTCGAGAGCCAGATGATCTCGGACGTCCCCCTGGGTGCGTTCCTCTCCGGCGGCATCGATTCATCGACCATTGTCGCAATGATGGGCGCGCGTCTTGGTCGCAACGTTTCGACGTTCTCGATTGGATTTGAAGACGCACGCTTTGATGAATCGGGGCATGCGCGCGCGGTTGCCGCCCATCTTGGAACCAGACACGAGGAACTGATCCTGACCCCGGATGCCGCAGCGCTCAGGGCTGGCGAAATCGTTGGACGCTTTGATGAGCCGTTCGCGGATTCCTCGCAGATCCCGACATTGCTGGTCAGTGAGATGGCACGCCGGCACGTCACGGTTGTCCTCTCGGGCGATGGCGGGGACGAACTTTTCGCGGGCTATACGCGACACAGGACCATCCCGAAGATTGCTGAAGTCTCTGGCTTCGTCCCGGGTGGCATCAGGCGCGCAATTGGCGGATCATTGGCCAGTTTCCGCCCGGAGCATGTCGAAGCGTTCGCCGCTCGCATGCCAAAGGCCGCACAGCTCAGACTGATTGCCGACAAGACGCGAAAGCTTGGTGCTGCGTTTGCGGCAGAGGGCCTCGCGGGCCAGTATGATCAGGTCACGGCGCAATGGCCCCCGGATCACACCGCCGTCCCCGGGGTCAGGGCTGAGACGGCCTGGCACGTGCCCGAGGATGAAGACCCGGTTGTTGCCCTCCAGCGCGCTGATATGGCCGGCTATATGGCCGATGACATACTGGTGAAGGTCGACCGCGCTTCGATGGCGGTTTCGCTCGAGGCACGCGTGCCGTTTCTTGACCCACGCATGATTTCGTTTGCTGCGCGGCTGCCGACCGACATGAAGATCAAGGGCAACCTTGGAAAGGTAATCCTGCGCGATGTGCTGGCACGGCACATCCCGCGTGCGCTGTTTGAGCGCCCCAAGGCGGGCTTTGCAGTCCCGATTGGCGAGTGGCTTCGAGGCAGCCTCAAGCCCATGGCAGATGAGCTCCTGTCAGCTCAAGCGCTTGAGAGCGCGGGGCTCGATCCAGCAATCGTTGGCCCGGTCTGGGCAAAGCATCTCGCAGGTCCACAGGATCTGTCGCGTATGATATGGCCGGTCGTGGCGCTTGGCCTCTGGCAGCGGGCGCGTACGCAGCGGATCGCAGCGCTCAAGCGTCGCCGGCGAGCAGCTGTGCCTGCCGGTCGGCGATGAGCGCGTCGATGAATTCATCGAGCCCAGTGCCTTCCATGACCGCCGGGAGCTTGTAGAGCGTCAGCTCGATGCGATGGTCACTGACGCGCCCCTGCGGGAAGTTGTAGGTCCTGATCCGTTCTGAACGATCACCCGACCCGACCTGACCGCGACGCTCGGCTGCGCGGGCGTTGTCGCGCTTCTCACGCTCATGCTCATAGAGCCTCGCCCGCAGGATCTTCATGGCCGTTGCACGGTTGCGGTGCTGCGAGCGCTCGTCCTGTTGCACCACGACGAGGCCTGTTGGCACGTGCGTAATGCGGATGGCGCTATCGGTCGTGTTCACTTTCTGGCCGCCGGCCCCGCCAGCGCGGTACGTGTCGACGCGCAAATCGCTGTCGGCGATTTCGATATCGACATCCTCGACCTCGGGAAGCACGGCAACGGTTGCCGCAGAGGTGTGGATGCGACCTGAAGCTTCGGTATCAGGCACACGCTGCACACGATGAACCCCTGACTCATGGCGCAAACGCGCAAACACGCCCTTGCCTGAGATGGAGATCACCGCTTCCTTCACGCCGCCAACCGAGCCTTCTGACAAGGACAGCAGTTCGACCTTCCAGTTCTTCAGCGCGGCATAACGCTCGTACATGCGCAGGAGATCGCCTGCGAACAGGCCTGCCTCGTCGCCACCCGTACCGGCGCGGATTTCAACAATCGCGCTTTTCTCGTCAGCAGCATCGCGGGGAAGCAGCGCAACGCGCATTTCACCTTCCAGCCGCTCGATCTTTTCAAGGATCAACGGACGCTCGGCAGCGGCAAGCGCCCGCATATCCGGGTCTGCCTCGAGTTGGTCGAGGTCGACCAATTCCTGGCGGGCCTGCAACAAGACGCCGGCTGAACGCGCGACTGGCTCCAGTTCAGAATGCTCCTTCGACAATGCGATGAGCACATCGGTCGGCTGCTCCTGCGAGAGCTTTGCCGACAGATCATCGAGGCGCTGGACCAGCGCCTCCAGCTTGGCTTGCGGAACATTCACAGCGGCACGCCCCGGCTTTCTGCGTAGGCCATCAGGCGACGGCGGAGATCTGGTACGGGCTCACCCGCCGACAGGAGTGGGTGTAGTTCGGCTTCAAGGTCTTTCAGGTCAAGCTCCAACAGCATGGCCTTGACCGGGCCGATCGAGCTTGGTGCCATGGAAATGGACCTGAACCCAATGCCCAGAAGCGCCATGGCTTCAAGTGGGCGGCCGGCCAGCTCGCCGCAGAGCGTCACGGGGACACTGGCGCGATGGCCCGCCATGGCAATCGAGCGCAGGGCTGAAAGGACCGGCACCGACAGCGCATCAAAGCGCCCCGAGAGCTTGGCATTGCCCCGATCGCTGGCAAAAAAGAACTGAAGGAGATCGTTGGAGCCGACGGACAGGAAATCGACGCGTCGGGTCAGGGCATCAAGCTGCCACAGGATCGAGGGGACTTCGACCATGGCACCAAGCTTGATGGAGGTTGGGCCGTTCTGTTTCATGCGCGAGAGATAGGCGACCTCGCGATCAACGAGTTCCTTGGCCCGGTCAAACTCCGTGACATCGGAGATCATCGGGAACATCAACCTCAGTTCGCGACCTTTGGCAGCCATCAGCAAGGCCCGGATCTGGCTGCGCAGGAGGCCTGGCTTGTCGAGGGTCAGGCGGATCGCGCGCCAACCCATGGCCGGGTTTTCCTCTTCTTCCGAAGCCATGTACGGCAGCACCTTGTCGCCACCAATGTCGAGCGAGCGAAACGTCACTGGCGCGCCGGCCGCCTCATCCAGAACGCTGGTGTAAAGCCTCGTCTGCTCCGAAATGCGCGGGAAGGTCGAGGCGACCATGAACTGGAGTTCTGTGCGAAACAGGCCAATGCCCCTTGCGCCCGTGTCTGCCAGATGCGGCAGGTCGACAATGAGACCCGCATTCAGCAACAATGCGATGTCGGTTCCATCGCGCGTGACGCTCGGGGTTCCCCTGAGTTCGCGATAGACTTCCTGCCTCTTGGCGCGAAGCCGCACCTTCTCTGCATAGGCAACTTCAACATCCGGCGGGGGGCGGATGTGGACCATGCCCGAACTGCCGTCGACGATGATGGCATCACCATCCGTGACAAGCGTCAGCACGTTTTCAACATGCCCAACCGTGGCGATACCGAGCGCCTTGGCCACGATGGTCACGTGGGCGGTCTGCGAGCCTTCCTCAAGCACGAGCCCCCGAATACGCTCGCGCTCATAATCAAGGAGTTCTGCAGGGCCCATATTGCGCGCGACAATGATCGCGTCCTTGGGCAGCAGCCGGCCAGCAGGCCCGCTTTCCAGCCCAATGAGCTGGCGCATGAGCCGATTGGACAGATCGTCCATGTCATGCAGTTTTTCGCGAAGATACGGGTCGGCAACGCGCAAAAGTCGCGCGCGCGTATCCGACTGCACACGCTGAACAGCCGCCTCGGCCGTCAGGCCGGTTGCGACAGCCTCGCGCATGCGGGTTGCCCAACCACGGTCATTCGCGAACATGCGATAGGCTTCGAGGATCTCGCGGTGTTCGCCTGCGCGCGCCATTTCAGCCCGGGCAATCAAATCATCAATCGAGACCTTCAGCGCTTCGATCGCCTGATCAAGGCGGCGCTCCTCGACGCGGGCATCTTCGGCCACGACATTCGCGACGACGTAGCGCGGCTCGTGCAGGACGACATGGCCAAGGCCAATCGCATCAGACAGTGCCAGGCCTTTGAGTTGATGCGGCCGATCCAGCGCAAGGAGGGTTCCTGGCCTTGCGATGGCCTGCAGATCGCCTGAAGCGATCATTTCGGCAAGGACAACCGCTACCGTTTGCAGCGCTTCGATCTCGTCTTCCGAGTACAGGCGATGCGAGCGGTTCTGGACCACCAGAACACCGAGCGTATCGCCGCTTCGCAAAATCGGCACGCCGAGAAAGGCGTTGAAAAGCTCTTCACCAAGCTCGGCAAAGAACAGGAAGTTCGGATGGCCCTGCGCATCGGCAAGGGCTAGCGGCGTTGCATCCTTGGCAACCGTTCCGACAAGCCCTTGTCCCACACGCATCTGGGTGTTGTGGACCTGGCTGCGGTTCAAACCCTCGGTGGCATAAAGCTCCAGCACCCCGTCCGCGCGCAGCACGTAAACGGAGCAGACCTCAGCCACCATGTTGGCGGCAATGAGGACAACCAGCTTGTCGAGGCGTTGCTGCGCACTGATTGGCTCTGCCATCACCTCGCGGAGCCGGCGGAGCAGCAGGCGCGGCCCGCCGAGTGAGGGGCGCATCGGAAGGCTCAAGAATCACAAACGCAGCATGCCCGGGGATCGGACATACCCTGATGTCTCCCTTAACCCGACCCGCACGGCGATTGCAAAGCGATGTTCTAGGCACCACCCAAATGATTTCGAGGCAATCGCTGTTGCAAGCGCCAGCGACCAAAGGGCAACAGGCCCATCGTCTTGACGAAGCCGCGCTTCGCGCTCAAACGACAGGCATGTCTGACACCACAGCGCCGCGCCCGCATTTAAACCCCTGGCTCAAGCTCGCCCTTGAGATCGGGCCCCTGGTTGTGTTCTTTTTCATGAACAATCGGGCTGGCCTGTTTGAGGCAACCGCATGGTTCATGGGCGCCATGGCGCTGTCATTGGCTGTCATGTGGCTTCTCGTCCGTCGCCTGCCGATCATGCCGCTGGTCTCGGGCGTGATGGTGCTGGTGTTCGGCGGGCTTACACTGGTCCTGCATGATGAGCTCTTCATCAAGCTGAAGCCAACGATTGTGAACGTATTGTTCGGAACGACGCTGCTGACGGCGCTGGCCATGGGCAAGCTTTTGCTGCCCATCGTGCTCGACGGCGTGTTCCGGGTTGATGACGAGGGCTGGCGCAAGCTGACATTGCGCTGGGGTCTGTTCTTTTTCTTTCTCGCCGCAATGAATGAAGTGACCTGGCGGTTCTTCTCGACCGACTTCTGGGTCGCCTTCAAGGTCTGGGGCGTCATGCCCATCACGCTCCTGTTCTCGTTCTCGCAGATACCGCTTCTCACGCGCCACGCGCTGCCCGACGAGGAGCCAGCGAAAACATGAGCCGGAGTGTCGCTCTGGGTGGCGATCCAGCCGCGCGCCATGCACTGCTGGTTGCGCCCTCGTTCCCCTCGTTCCGGCTGCTGGACATGGGACGGGGCCGAAAGCTTGAGGCCTATGGCGATTACATTGTTGATCGCCCCGAAGAGCAGGCGATGGGAAGTCCGCGCCTGACGCGTGCCGAATGGGAGGCCGCAGACGCTGTGTTTGATGGCGATGCCGAAGACAAGGCCGGGCGCTGGCGGCTTAGAACGGAACCGTTCGAGAGCTTCCCTATGCGTTGGAACGACCTTGGCTTTCTCGGCCGCTTCACGGCCTTTCGGCATATGGGCGTGTTTCCGGAGCAGGCCGCGCACTGGACGTGGATCGAGCAGCGCCTGAAGGCGATCAAGGGCCGACGCCCGCGCGTCCTGAATCTGTTTGCCTACACTGGCGTTGCATCCCTTGTGGCTGCGCGCGCAGGCGCGGACGTGACCCATGTGGATGCGTCAAAAAAGGCCATAGGCTGGGCGCGCGAGAACCAGGTGGAAGCGGGCCTTGGTGACGCCCCGATCCGGTGGATCATGGATGACGCGGTCAAGTTCGTGCAGCGCGAGGCGCGCAGGAACAGCCGTTATGACATGGTGCTGCTTGATCCCCCGAAGTTCGGGCGCGGGCCAAATGGCGAGACCTGGAACCTGTTTGATGACCTCCCGGCGCACCTAGCCGACTGCATCGCCTGCCTTTCAGATGATGCGGACAGTCTCATTTTGACAGCCTATGCCATTCGCGCCTCCTTCCTGGCGCTCGATGATCTGGCAAGACCGCTCCTTGAGGCGCGCGGCGGGCATGTTCAGTCCGGCGAACTCGCCATTCCCATTGCGGATGGGCGGCTCCTGTCAACGTCGCTCTACACGCGGTGGAGCCGGACATGAGCCTTGAGGCGCTGCTTCATCACAAGCCGGGCGAAATTCGCGACATCACCTCCCCTGCCAACGAGGCCATCAAGGCCATACGCTCGCTGGAGTTGAGAAAGAACCGGGCCGACAGCGGCCTGTTTGTTGCTGAAGGCGCGCGCACGCTGATTGAGGCGATCGAGACCGGCTCCATCCCGCGCGTTGTGGCGCATCTCAGCGGCACCCACGATGAGGCGCCGATTGCGCGCATTGTCGATGCGGTGCGGGGCGCCGGCGGGCTGGTGCTCGAGGTCAACCGCAACACGCTGGAAAAGCTGTCCCATCGCGACAATCCGCAGACCATCGTCGGCGTCTTGACCCAGAAGTTCACACCTCTGCCCGACCTGCCGGCCAAGGGACGCCTGATCGCGCTGGAGCGCGTGCGCGATCCCGGCAATCTCGGCACAATCCTGCGCATGGCCGATGCGTTCAGCGTGTCCGGCGTGATCTTGATTGGCGAGGTGACGGATCCTTACGCCATTGACGCAGTGCGCGCCTCGATGGGCTCGATCTTTTCGGTCAGGATCGCAAAGGTCGACGTCGCAGGCTTTGCCGCCTGGCGCAAACGCTTTCCGGGCCTTGTCGTTGGAACCCACCTCGGGGGTGCGGTCGATATCCGCAAGGTCCAATGGAAGAACCCCAGCCTGATCGTGATGGGTGCCGAGCGCGACGGTCTTAGCGACGAGGTCGCGGAGTTGTGTGACCAGCATGTCCTGATCCCTATGTCCGGCCGCGCCGACAGCCTGAATCTTGCAACCGCGACCGCGATCACACTGTTTGAGAGCGTCCGCTAGCCGCGAAGCGCGATGGTCTCAAGCACCGCCTGCCAGTTGTCAGGGACGGCAATCGGACGGCGCGCAATGCGGTCGACGAGGACATGGACGAAATGGCCGGTGGCTGCGGTCTCCCCGGCATTCGCTGCAAACACGCCGATCTCGTAGCGAACGGACGTCCGTCCGAGGTTTGCAACAACGAGCCCCAGATCGACATCTTCCGGGAAGGATAGTGGCGCGAAATAGCTGCAGCCTGTTTCAACAACGAGGCCAATGGCGTCAGATGTTCCTGGATCCAGCAAGCCCTTCTCAACCAGAAACCCGTTCACAGCCGTATCAAACCAGCCATAGTATGTGACGTTGTTGACGTGACCGTAGACGTCATTGTCGGCCCAGCGGGTCGATATCCTGCGAAAAACGCGAAAGTCTGACCTTGGACGTGGCGTCGCGCGCGGCTTCACCAGGCCGCTCCATAGATTGCGCGGGCATCCTCAAGCGTGACCGGGCGTGGATTGTTCACCAGGAGACGGGTCTGCTTCATCGCATCGCCCGCAAGCCGATCAAGTGAAGTCTCCGGAATGCCGACGTCCCTGAGGCGCGCTGGCAGGCCAAGCTCAGCGCAAAGCCTGACCAGCCCTTCCACAAAGGCTTCGATCCGATCAGACTGGGCCAATGCTTCGGTTTCGGGGAACAGGGCGGGCGCAAGGTCTGCATAGCCGGGCGCATGGCCTGCATTGAAGCGCAGGACCTCCGGCAGGACCAGCGCGTTCGAAAGTCCGTGCGGGATGTGGAAGATGCCGCCAACAGGGTAGGCAAGCGCATGGACGGCTGCGACCGGCGCATTTGCAAAAGCCTGGCCTGCCAGCATCGAGCCGAGCAGCATCCCGGCACGCGCCTCGCGGTTTTGTCCATCGCTCACGGCCATGCGGATGTGCGCACCCAGACAGCGCAACGCCTCGAGCGCGAGTGTTCGGGAGATCGGGTTGTTGTTCGCTGATCCAGAGGTGTAGGCCTCGATCGCATGGACCATGGCGTCGACGCCGGTTGCTGCGGTGACCGGCGCAGGAAGACCGAGCGTGAGATCAGGATCAAGCAAGGCAATGTCGGGCAGGAGCACGCTCGACACCACGCCCTTCTTCTCGGTTTCACCTGTCGTAATGATCGAGATCGGTGTGACCTCCGAGCCGGTGCCTGCCGTTGTTGGTACCAGCATAAGCGCAAGGCGCGGACCGCGCACAAACCCGATGCCATAGATTGCGGACAGGTCCTCAAGACCGACTGCGAGCAAGGCTGCGACCTTGGCGACATCCATGGACGAGCCGCCACCAAAGCCGATCACGCCGGTTGCGCCATGCGCTTTGGCGGCCTCAGCACATGAGAGCACCGTGGCTTCTTTCGGATCGGCCTCAACAGCGTCGAAGACCGCAACGGCAACGCCTGCCGCTTCAAGGCTACGGATAACCGGAGCGACAAGGCCAAGGCCAACAAGACCGCGATCGGTCACAACCAGGACCCTTGCGCC
>JAIYEB010000031.1 GCA_027487195.1 Hyphomicrobiales bacterium
ACGTTGCCGGCCTTCGTGCGGATCGCCAGGGCTGTCGCTTCCGGGATCGAATGGGCCACCGGAATGAACTCGATGTCGAAGGGTCCAAGCTCAATACGCGCGCCCGGCTTGACGATGCGTACCTTGATCTTGGGCGCGCCCTGCTCGCCCTCGGCCTTTGCAGCGAGAAGGCCTGCGGTAAACGGTGTAGCAATGATCGGGCAATCAAGCTGGGGCCAGAGATCGAGAACAGCCCCGATATGATCCTCATGGGCGTGTGTGATCACCAGGCCAACGATATTCTTGCGATGTGCCAGCGCAAACCGGATGTCCGGCATCAGGAGGTCAACGCCAGGGACAGTCTCATCGGCAAAGGTCACGCCGCAATCGACCATGAGCCACTTTTCCGGCGCAGGTCCAATGCCGTAGAGCGACAGGTTCATACCGACCTCGCCGACACCGCCGAGGGGTACGAACACTAGTTCCTGTTTGCTCACGCGCTGCTCTCCGGGAAAAACACATCACCTGCGGTCATGATGAAGATCCGACCATCATCTTCACGAAGCACGAGACGGCCCTCCGCGTCGAGGCCTTCGAAGGTGCCGAAACGATCTCCGGCACCATGTCGCACACGAAGCCGTTGATTGAGACCATATCCCCAGGCCAGCCAGGCCTTTCGGATCTCGTCAAAACCACGGCCATGATCAAACACCCGCCACCAGCCAACGAAGGCGTGCGAGAGTTCGTGGAACAAACGTTGCGGATCAACCGAGATGCCGCGCGCCTTGAGAGATACGGCTGGTGTCTCGCTGGTCTGCGGCGCTGACAGGGTGTTCACCCCAAAGCCAATCACAAGCCCATCGTTTCCGCGCGACTCAAGCAGGAGCCCTGAGATCTTTGCCGATCCCGCCATGACATCATTCGGCCATTTCAGGCGAAAGGGGCCAGCCGCCTCTGCAACAACCTCAAGCGCTTCAACAAGGGCAAGGCCGGCGACAAAACCAACGCGCGCCCGCTCGCTCATGGGCAACGGGTCCGTCAGCAAGAGCGATGCGTAGAGATTGCCAGGCGGAGACGACCAGACACGCCCTGAACGACCGCGCCCGAGGGTCTGTTCTTCAGCTACAATCCATAACGGCGCCGTCTCGCCGTTGGCAAATTGGCGAAAAGCCTCTTCACTGGTGGAATCGATGGTTTGGAAGAGCTTGAGGCGATGGCCCGCCTCAATTGCCTGATCACTGAGCATGGCCTTCAGATCAAAACAGCGAGCGCGCAGCCGTTTCGGCAGCCTGCATCACCGCACCGATCATGAAGATGAAGCCAAGGGCGACGACGGCAGACGCGCCGAGAATGATCGACAGTTCGCGCGCCATGGGCTGGAACGTTTGGGCGGGCTCATCAAAGTACATGAGCTTCACGATCCGCAGGTAATAGTAGCAGCCCACGACGCTTGCGAGGACGCCAACCACTGCGAACAGATAAAGGCCTGACTTGATCGCCGCGACAAACACAACGTACTTCGCAAAGAAGCCCGCCAGCGGCGGAATGCCCGCAAGCGAGAACATGAGCATCGCGAAGAAGAAGGCTGTCAGCGGTTGGGTCTTTGACAGGCCGGCGAGATCCTGAACCTCTTCGACCATGCCCGAAGATGTGCGCATGGACAGCACCATTGCGAACGCCCCAAGGCTCGTGGCCATATAGATCGCCATGTAGACGAGGACGCCCTGAACGCCCTCCTGATTGGCCGCCGCAAGGCCCACGAGCGCAAAGCCCATATGACCGATCGAGGAGTAGGCAAGCAGGCGCTTGATGTTGCGCTGGCCAATCGCTGCAAACGCACCAAGCAGCATGGATGCAATGGCAATGAACACGACAATCTGCTGCCAGGCGCCCTGAGCATCGCCAAACGCATCCGACAGCGCGCGCACCAGCATCGCCATGGCTGCCATCTTCGGGGCTGCAGCAAAGAAGGCCGTGACCGGCGTTGGCGCCCCTTCATAGACGTCGGGCGTCCACATGTGGAACGGAACAGCGGAAATCTTGAACGCAAAGCCCGCCATGAGGAATACGAGCCCGAAAACAAGGCCAAGCGGCAGCGTGCCGTCGATGCCAGAGATCACGCGCCCGATGCCTGCAAAGCTTGTTGCGCCCGTGAACCCATAAACGAGCGAAGCGCCATAGAGCAGCATGCCTGAGGACAGCGCTCCGAGCACAAAGTACTTCAGACCCGCTTCCGTGGACCTGAGATTATCGCGATTGATCGCGGCAACCACGTAAAGCGACAGGCTCATGAGTTCGAGACCCATGTAGAGCGCGATCAGATCGTTCGCCGAGATCATCATGCCCATGCCGGTCGTGGCGAGCAGGATCAAGATCGGGAATTCGAACTTCTCAAGCTTTTCAGCCTCAAACCAGCCTCTGGCCATCACCAGAGATATTGCAGCGGCGATGAAGGTCAGCGCCTTGGCGAACCGCGCAAAGCCATCAAGGACAAAGGCCCCGCCAAAGGTCGTGACCGAGCCGGTCGGCACCGCCAGTATCGCCAGCGTGGCAAGGATCAGCACCAGTACGGCGCCGGTGTGAACCGTTTTGGCCGACGTTTCGCCCCGGATCGAACCGTAGAGCAACAACGCGAGCGCTCCGAGCGCAAGGACGATCTCGGGGAGCGCCGGCAGGAGATTTGGGACTTCAGCGAGAGCCATGTCGAACCCCTAATGCGCAGCCGCAGGTGCGCCGGCGGTGACAGCCGTTGTTGCAATGGGGCCAACCGATTTCACGACATCGGCAATCAGCGCATTCACGGAGGCCGTGGTGACGTCGAAGATCGGGCTCGGGTAGACGCCAAAATAGATCACAAGAACCACCAGTGGCAGCAACAGCGCCATTTCGCGGGAATCGATATCACGCATGCCCATGAGTGCTGGTCGCTCGAGCGGCCCGAAGATGACCCGGCGATAAAGCCAGAGCGCGTAGGCCGCAGACAGCACGACGCCCGAGGTTGCAAAGAACGCTGTCCAGGTCGAGACCTTGAACGTTCCGGCCAGCGTCAGGAATTCACCGATAAAACCGGACGTGCCGGGCAAGCCGACATTGGCCATGGTGAACACCATGAACGCGAACGCATAGACCGGCATCCGCTGCACAAGGCCGCCGTAAGCTGCGATATCGCGGGTGTGCATGCGGTCATAGACAACGCCAACGCACAAGAAGAGCGCACCGGACACGAGCCCGTGTGAGATCATCTGGAACACGGCACCCTGAATGCCCTGCTCGTTCAGGGCAAAGATGCCCATGGTGACAAAGCCCATATGCGCCACGGATGAGTAGGCGATGAGCTTCTTCATGTCCTCCTGCATCATGGCCACAAGCGATGTGTAGACAATCGCGATAGCCGAGAGCGCAAACACGAGGCTTGAAAAATACACGGAAGCGTCAGGGAACATCGGCAGCGAGAAACGCAGGAAGCCGTAGCCGCCCATTTTCAGCAAGATCCCGGCGAGAATGACCGAGCCAGCGGTCGGCGCTTCCACGTGGGCGTCCGGCAGCCATGTATGCACCGGCCACATCGGCATCTTCACGGCAAAGGAGGCAAAGAACGCTAGCCACAGCCAGGTCTGCATGTCCTTCGGGAAATCATGCGCCAGAAGCTTCACGATGTCAGTTGTGCCGGCGTTCCAGAACATCGCCATCATGGCGAGGAGCATAAGCACCGAACCAAGCAGGGTGTAGAGGAAGAATTTGAAGCTCGCATAGACGCGGCGTGCGCCACCCCAGATGCCAATGATCAGGAACATCGGGATCAGGCCGGCTTCGAAGAAGACATAGAACAGCACGATGTCGAGCGACACGAACACGCCGACCATCAAGGCCTCGAGAACGAGGAAGGCGATCATGTATTCCTGGACGCGCTCCTCGATGGTTTCCCATGAAGCAAGGATGCAGAACGGCATCAGGAACGTTGTCAGGATCACAAACGGCATGGAAATGCCGTCAACGCCGACATGATAGCTGAACAGACCGCCGGCAAGCGGCCGGTTCTCGACAAACTGGAAGCCCGCGTTTGTCGGGTCAAACCCGAAATAAAGCGTCAGGCTGATCAGGAACGTGATGACTGTCGTCCACAGCGCAACAAAACGCGCGTTGCGCTTGGCAACCGCATCCTCGCGCTTTCCGGCCAGGAGCCAGCTCGCGAGAATGAAACCAGCCCCCACAAGAGGAAGGAAGGTGACAAGGGAGATCACCGGCCAGGATGTCATTTCGTGCCACCCGTCATCATATACCAGGTGACGAGCACCGAGACGCCAACAAGCATCGCGAAGGCGTAGTGATAGAGATATCCCGACTGCAGCCGGACAACCTGCTTCGACAGATCATTGACACGGGCTGCAAGCGCATTGGGCCCAAGCCCGTCGATGACGCGGCCATCGCCCTGCTTCCAAAGGAATGTACCGAGGAAGCGCGCCGGACGCACGAACAGCCAGTCGAAGAGCTCGTCAAAGTACCATTTGTTGAGGAGGAAACGGTACAGGATCTGCTGCTGGGCTGCGAGTTTGGCCGGGAGATCCGTGCGCTTGATATAGAGATACCAGGCAAGCACCAGACCAAGGATCATGGCGAAAAACGGGGTCCAGAGCACAAAGACAGGAACCTGATGCAGCGCGTGCAGGATGTGATTGTGGTCAGAGTGATAGATCGCATCGCCGAAGAACGCCTCGACGCCCTTTTCATCGGCAAACTGCTTCTTGAACACCCAACCCGCGACAACCGCGCCAAACGCCAGAAGGCCGAGCGGAATGGTCATGACCAACGGGCTCTCATGCACGTGCTTGGCCGCTTCCGGGTCGAGCCGCGACTTGCCGTGGAACACGAGGAACATGAGGCGCCAGGAGTAAAACGAGGTCATCAGGGCGGAGATTGCCAGGAGGATGAAGGCCACCTTCGACATGTCTGTTGTCGACGCAAACGCAGCCTCGATGATGGCGTCCTTCGAGAAGAAGCCCGCAAAGCCAATGCCGAGCATCGGAATGCCGACGCCGGTCAGCGCCAGCGTCCCGATCATCATCATCCAGTAGGTCAGCGGGATCTGCTTTCTAAGCCCACCCATGCGCCTGATATCCTGTTCGCCGCTGACCGCATGGATGACGGAGCCCGCGCCAAGGAACAACAGCGCCTTGAAGAAGGCGTGGGTGAACAGATGGAAGATCGCAACGGAATAGGCACCAACACCGAGCGCCACGAACATGAAGCCAAGCTGCGAACAGGTTGAGTAGGCAACAACCCGCTTGATGTCATTTTGAACGAGGCCAACGGAGGCCGCAAAGATCGCGGTCAAAGCGCCGACGAACGTCACAACCGCAAGCGCAATCGGCGCATATTCCATCATCGGCGACAGGCGCGCCACCATGAACACACCAGCCGTCACCATTGTGGCGGCATGGATCAGCGCCGAGACCGGCGTCGGGCCTTCCATCGCGTCAGGAAGCCAGGTGTGCAGCAGGAACTGGGCAGACTTGCCCATCGCGCCAATGAACAGCAGCAGACACACGATGGTCAGAGCATCAAACTGCATGCCAAGGAAGGCAAGCTTCATGCCGGCCTTATCGGACGCAGCAGCAAACACCGTGTCGAACGAGACCGAACCAAACAGCAGGAACACGCCGAAAACACCGAGCGCAAAGCCGAAATCACCGACGCGATTGACGATGAAGGCCTTCATGGACGCGTTGTTCGCGGAGGCCTTCTTGAACCAGAAGCCAATCAGCAGATAGCTGGCAAGGCCCACCCCTTCCCAGCCGAAGAACAGCTGGACGAAGTTGTCTGCGGTCACGAGCATCAACATGGCAAACGTGAACAGCGAGAGGTAGGCCATGAACCGCGGCCGGTGCTCATCGTGGCTCATGTAGCCAATCGAATAGAGGTGCACGAGTGCCGAGACGTTGGTGACCACGACCAGCATCACGGCCGTCAGCGTATCAACGCGCAGCGCCCAATCCGCAACGAACGAACCGACATGGATCCAGCGAAACAGCGTCACAGTCTGTGTCTGGCCGCCAAATCCGGTCTGCCAGAGCACGATCCATGACAGGAGCGCGCAAATGCCAAGCAAACCGGTTGTTATGAGTTCTGCAGCGCGCGCACCGGGTGCTTCGGCGTGATGGCCGTCGTCGTGGCCGTGGCTATCATGGGACGCTGACGCATGGTGGTGATCGTGATGCCCGTGGCCGGCAACGACCGGCTCGGCCGACAGCACGCGATGGCGACCAAACAGCGTAATGGCGCCAGCAATCAGGAACCCGATGAGGGGAAGGAAAACGATGGCCTGGATCATCGCCTCAGCCCTTCATCACATTCACGTCTTCAACCGCGATCGATCCACGGTTTCGGAAGAACACTACGAGGATGGCAAGGCCAATGGCCGCTTCTGCAGCCGCGACTGTCAGGATGAACAGCGCAAAGACTTGCCCGACAAGGTCACCAAGGAAGGCTGAAAACGCCACCAGGTTGATGTTGACCGCCAGCAGCATCAATTCAATCGACATCAAAATGACGATGACATTCTTGCGGTTGAGGAAAATCCCGAAAATGCCGAGCGTGAAAAGAACCGCTGCGACCGACAGGAAATGGCCAAGACCAATGGTCATATGCCTTCTCCTGCCTTGACCTTGCGGATTTCCATGGATTGCTCCTTGGTCCTCGCATTCTGAACCGAGATGTCCTGACGCCTGACACCCGACTTGTGCTGCAGCGTCAGCACGATGGCCCCGATCATGGCGACCAGAAGGATCAGACCGGCGGCCTGGAAGTAGTAGACATAGTGGGTGTAGAGCAGCCGCCCGAGCGCGCGCGTATTGTCCACGGCCTCATTCGCAGCAGGCATCGGCGCCGTGCGCAGGTTTGCGATCTCAGGACCAATGGTCCAGGCACCCACCACCATCAGGATTTCAACAAGCAGGATCAGCCCAATGATCGCGCCAAAGGGCAGATACTGCAAAAAGCCCTGCCGAAGCGCCGTGAAGTCGACGTCGAGCATCATGACGACGAACAGGAACAACACGGCAACCGCACCGACGTAAACGATGACGAGCGTCATCGCCAGGAACTCGGCCCCGAGCAGAATGAACAGGCCAGCCGCATTGAAGAATGCAAGGATCAGGAACAGAACCGAGTGCACGGGGTTGCGGCTCGAAACGACCATCACGGCCGATGCGATCAGGATTCCTGAAAACAGGTAGAAAAACGCCGCAGCAAGCGACATGAAAGACCCATCCCCCGTAACGCCACCGCCCCGTTCGGGATCGATGGCCTGCCTATACCCCATTCGCCGACCGGAACAACCCGGCCAGCAAGCTCACTCACCGGTATGGTGCGTCGAGCTTGATATTCTCAGCCAGTGACCGCTCCCAGCGATCGCCATTCGCGAGCAAACGCTGCTTGTCATAGTAGAGTTCTTCACGCGTCTCGGTCGCGAACTCAAAGTTCGGCCCTTCGACGATGGCATCGACCGGGCAAGCCTCTTGGCACATGCCACAATAGATGCACTTCACCATATCGATGTCGTAGCGCGTCGTGCGCCGCGTTCCATCATTGCGCCGCGGGCCAGCCTCAATGGTGATGGCCTGCGCCGGGCAGATCGCCTCGCACAGCTTGCATGCAATGCAGCGCTCTTCCCCATTCGGATAGCGGCGCAAGGCATGCTCACCGCGAAAGCGCGGCGAAATGTGCCCCTTTTCGAAAGGGTAATTGATGGTCGCCTTGGGCTTGAAGAAGTAGCGCATCGACAAGAAGAAGGCCGAAACGAACTCTTGCAGGAACAGGGAGCGGGCGGCTGCGGTCAGTTGCATGGTGTGCTCCCTAGGTCCTGTGGGCGAGTTGGAGGTAGGTTTCGTGGCTGGCGCGAGCCGAGATATGGCAGAGAACGACCGAAGAGCGTACCCTTCGGTACGGTCGACGTCGTTGTCGCACCAGATCGACGGCTCCCGCCGCCACCCCCGGGGCGATGGCCTCGTCGATCAAATCCGGCAAAAATCGCTGCTTATGGTGGACAGGCACCACTTCGCATCGATTTTCTGGTCCTTGATCGACGATCCACATCGCGAAACCTGCCTCCAACTCGTCCACAGGGCCTAAACCTTCGGTGCCCAGCCAGTCAGCATCAGGAAGCCGGCATTGATGACCAGCAGCCCGAGGGTGAGCGGCAAGAAAACTTTCCAGCCCAAACGCATCAGCTGGTCGTAGCGATAGCGCGGCACCATGGCCTTCACCATCGCGAACATGAAGAACACCATCCACAGCTTCAGGACGAACCAGACCGGACCTGGAATCCAGTTGAACGGTGCGATGTCAAACGGCGGCAACCAGCCCCCGAGGAAGATGAGCGTGATCAGCGCGCACATCAACGTAATCGCGACATACTCGCCGAGCATGAACAGCAGATACGGTGTCGACGAGTATTCGACCATGAACCCGGCCACAAGTTCGGATTCAGCCTCCGGAAGGTCGAACGGCGGACGGTTGGTCTCCGCCAGCGCCGAAATGAAGAAGATCACGAACATCGGGAACAAAAGCGGGTTCAGCGCATGCCAATGCGCAATGCCGTAAGCGCCGCGCTGAGCCTCAACGATCATCGTGAGATTCAACGAGCCAACCCAGAGCAGAACCGTGACCACCACAAAGCCGATCGAGACTTCGTAGGACACCATCTGAGCGGCCGAACGCAGCGCACCCATGAACGGATACTTCGAGTTGGACGCCCAACCGCCGATGATGATGCCGTACACACCAAGCGACGAGATCGCGAGGATATAGAGGATGCCGACATTGATATCGGCGATCACCCAGCCATACGACACCGGCACGACCGCCCAGGCCGCAAGCGCGAGAACGCATGTCAGCATGGGGGCAAGAAGGAACAGCGCCTTGTCGGCACCTGCCGGGATCACCGGCTCCTTGATCACGAACTTGAGAAGATCGGCGAACGATTGCAGGAGCCCAAAGCCTCCCACGACGTTCGGGCCGCGCCTGAGCTGCACGGCAGCCCAGACCTTTCGATCAAACAGCAAGAGATACGCAATCATGATCAGCAACACGACCATGAACACGAGGCTCTGAAACAGCACGATCGCTGTGTAGATCAAGCCGTTCCATACGGCGTCAGGAATGAAGCCCATCACCATCACTCCGCAGCCATCGCATGATTGCCGGCCGCCCGGCGTGCGCATTCGCCCATGACGGCTGAGGCTCTGGCAATCGGGTTTGTCAGATAAAACGACCGGATGGCATGGGCAAACGGCGCAGCGTCGATCTTGCTGTCCATGGCCGCCAGCGCGGTGAGAGCTGCAGGGTCCGCCGGAGCGATCTCATCGATTGCGCCAAGGTGCGGATGCTTTGCCAGCATCGCCGAGCGCAACTGAGGCAGCGAATCAAATCCAAGCTTCGCGCCCAGAGGCTCCGACAGGGCTCTCAGGATGGCCCAGTCTTCCCGTGCATCACCTGGCGGGAAGCCTGCACGATTGGCAAACTGCACCCTGCCCTCGGTATTGACGTAGGTACCGGTCTTTTCGGTGTAGGCCGCGCCCGGCAAAACCACATCGGCGCGCTCGGCACCCTGGTCGCCATGCGTACCGATGTAGACAACAAAGCCGCCGGGCTGAATGTCGATCTCGTCGGCACCAAGCACGAACAAAAGATCAAGCGCGCCGGCTGCAACCATCGATCGGGCATCCATGCCGCCTTCGCCCGGTACCAACGACAGATCGAGTGCGCCAACCCGCGAAGCTGCGGTGTGAAGAACGCAGAACCCGTTCCAGCCGTCTTTGACCGCGCCAACCGAAAGCGCAGTCTTTGCCGCGAGCGCAAGGACGCCGGCCCCATCCGCACGGGTGAGCGCGCCCTGGCCGATGATGATCATTGGCGCCTTGGCTTTGGACAGTGTCTCGGCAAACGGGTGCTTACCCGCTGCGATCTCGGCGAGTGTCTGGGGACCTGCACCAAGCCAGTTGACGTCAAACGTTGAGTCAAAGCGCGGTCCGATTGCGCCAGCCACAAACCCGCCGGCAAGCCAACGCTTGCGAATGCGAGCGTTCAAGACCGCCGCTTCATGGCGCGGGTTCGAACCAATGATCAAGAGCGCGTCGGCCTGATCGATGCCTTCAACCCCAGCGTTGAAGACATAGGACGCCCGCCCCATCGAGGGGTGCAGCTTTGTCCCGTCCTGGCGCCCGTCAATGTGCGGCGAGCCAAGACCATCCATCAGCATCTTCAGCGCAAACATTTCCTCAGCAGAGGCCAGATCACCTGCAATCGCGCCGATCCGGTCCTTTGATGTGGCGCGCGCGCGCGACGCAATCCGGGCAAACGCTTCGCCCCAGGTCGCTGCCCGCAAGCGACCATTGTCGCGCACATAGGGCTTGTCGAGGCGCTGGTTCTTCAGCCCGTCCCAGATGAAGCGGGTCTTGTCGGAGATCCACTCCTCATTCACCGCCTCGTTCACACGCGGCATGATGCGCATCACCTCGCGACCGCGCGCATCAACCCGGATGGCCGAGCCAAGCGCGTCCATCACGTCAACCGATTCGGTGCGTGACAGCTCCCAAGGGCGTGCTGCAAACGCGTAGGGCTTTGAGGTCAGCGCACCCACCGGGCAAAGATCAATCACATTGCCCTGAAGCTCTGAGGCCATCGCTGCCTCGAGATAGGTGGTGATTTCCATGTCCTCGCCGCGACCCGTGGCACCAAGATCACCAACGCCGGCGACTTCGGCCGTAAACCGGACGCAGCGCGTGCAATGAATGCAGCGTGTCATGACGGTCTTCACGAGCGGACCAATGTCCTTGTCCTCGACCGCGCGCTTGTTTTCCTGATAGCGCGAGGTGTCGACCCCGTAGGCCATGGCCTGATCCTGCAGGTCGCATTCCCCGCCCTGATCGCAGATCGGGCAATCCAGCGGGTGATTGACGAGCAGGAACTCCATCACCCCTTCCCGCGCCTTCTTGACCAGCGGCGTGCGTGTGTTGACGACCGGCGGCTCACCATTGCGGCCAGGCCTCAGATCGCGAACCGAGCGTGCGCAGGACGCAACCGGCTTTGGCTCGCCAACAACCTCAACGAGGCACATGCGGCAATTGCCGGCAATCGACAGCCGTTCATGGAAACAGAAACGCGGCACCTCCGCTCCGGCCTGCTCGCAGGCCTGGAGCAGGGTCATCCCCGGCGGGACATCAATTTCACTGCCATCAATAATGAGCTTGGACATATCGCCCTCAGGTGTTGCGCTGCTGGCCGGGCGGAAGGAAACGGCGATGGATC
>JAIYEB010000240.1 GCA_027487195.1 Hyphomicrobiales bacterium
GGAAACAGGAACAGCCAGCCCGGCATCGTCCAATGCGGCAGACCACGATCACCCCACAGCGGCGTCAGCGTGAACAGCACAATCACCGGCAGCGCGAGGGCCAAGAAAAATCGGTCAGCGCCAGGCCGCTTGAACCCGGCCAAGGCGCCTAGAAACAGGCCACCCGCCGTCCAGGGGAGAAGGTAGGCAGCCTCGCCAAGGATCATGATCGCGAGCTGATCAAACCGGAGGCCCCCGCCGGCGGCCCCGCGCCCGCCCTGAAACAGGAACGACACGAAGCCATTGGCCGCATTCCAAACGAAAACCGGTGAGACGATCAGGGCTGCCAGACCCGCAGCAACCCACGGCGCAGGATGGCCAAACCAGCGCCGGTGTGGCGTTGCGAGCATGTAGCCGAGCGCTCCGAACAATACGATGGCCGCCTGATACTTCGACAGGCCGGCAAGACCGAACGCGATACCGGCCGCAAGCCACAGCGCCCAGGTTCCTGCGCGCGTCTGGTTGTCGAACAGCACGCGATAAAGCGCGGAGACGGCGCAGAGCAAAGCAAGGATCAACGGGCCATCAGGCAAGGCCCAGGTCCCGGCTGCAAACAGGAAGAATGGGGCGAGCGCAAAGGACAGGACGGCCCAGACGCCAGCATTTTCGCCATAAACTCGCCGCGTCAGATCATAAAGCACCAGGATTGACAGCGACATGCAGGCGATGAACGGCGCGCGCAGGGCAAGGTTCGATGCCTCGCCCGACGACAGCGTCTGCATGGCGTGCACCATCCAGAACGCCAGCGGCGGGTGATCAAACCATGACCACTGGAACTGGCGCGTGACGCCAACCGTATAGGCTTCATCGACAACAAGCCCGACGCTGAGCGCCGCAATCACGCGAACAAGTGTCGAGGCCGCAATGATTGCCACAACAATGCGCAGCGGCGCACGCCCGCCAAATGCCGCTTGGTCTTTCTGGGCTGACGATAACACTCTAGGTCATCGCTTCAGCGGGCCTTGGCATCGCGGCTCAGGTTTCGCGTCGCAAGTTCGGCCTCATACTCGGCAAACAGTTCGCTCTGGCGACCTGCATGCTCGCGAAACCAGTCCCAGCTGAAGATCCCGGTCGAATGCATGTCATCGAATGACAGGCGCACAGCATAGGATCCAACCGAATCAACTCCGATGATCTGGACGTTGCGCTTGCCTGCAACGGTCACCTTCTGGCCCGGCCCGTGGCCCTGGACTTCCGCCGAGGGCGAGGTGACACGCAGGAACTCGGCCGGAAAACAGTGGCTGAACCCATCATCCCAGGTCACTGACAGGCGCGCACGATCCTTGTGCAGGCGTATTTCGGTCGGCCATGGACGATCTGTTTTCGACATGGCGCACTTTTAGTCGCGTGCTGCTCACTTGTCAGGCCCCGATCTTTGGCCGCGCCATGGTATTCACCAATGATTAACCATACCGGTTCAGCGTAGCTGCAGCCAATGACGTCCACGGAAACATCGATCATGCCCTTTCGCTTGCAAGCCCTCTTCCTCTCAGCCCTGCTGCTCGGCCCGGCACAAGCGATTGCGCAGACAGCGCCAGCCGCCCCGGCGTCCGTTCCCTCGATCCCCGGCGGAGACATCTTCGGCTTCACATCCTCAAGCGATACGGGCAGCCCGGGCGACCGTGGCGTTGCGTTCGAGACCACGTCGCGGTTCTCGCGCGACAGCGGCAGCTACTGGTTCACCACCCTGAAGACGCAGTTCGCGACCACGATCGCGCCCAATTTTTCGGTGGCCTTCTCGCCGTTCACAACCTTCATGAGCATCCAGAACTCTGCCCTCTACAACCCGGCCAACGGGCGGACCGAGTTCGATGGCTTCTCCGGCGAGGCGACCTGGCGCTTTCTGGAACGTGGCCCGTCAGGCATTGCCGCAGCCCTTTCGGTCGAGCCGCGCTGGGCGCGTGTGGATGGGAACGCTGGTGGACGGATTGAAGCGTGGTCGGCGGAGATGAAGCTCTTTGTCGACGCGGTCCTGATCCAGGACCGGCTTTTTGCGGCTATGAACGTCAACTATGCGCCGGGCACAACACGCACAGATGCCGGCGGTGGCGCGGGCTTTGGCGGCTGGGTTGCGGGATCCTCAACCAACATCTCGTTTGCGCTCGCAACCCCTGTCAACGACCGGATCACGGTTGGTCTTGAAACACGTTGGCTTGGCGCGTTTACCGGCGCTTTCCTGAATACCATGGCAGGCAACGCTGTGTTCATGGGGCCGAACGCGCTGTTCAAGCTCACCGACAATGCGTCGCTCAACGTGGCCTGGACACCGCAGGTCGCCGGCAACGCGGTCGGCGTTCCCGGTCGCAACGATCTGACGAACTTTGAGCGCCATCAGCTGCGCGTGAAGCTCGCCGTCAGCTTCTGAGGATCTCAGGCCTTGGCAGGGGCGGGCTCCTCGGCCCGCACCACGGCCTTCTCCACAATCGGCATATGAATGAGCGCCGCAAAGACCGCGAGCGCGACTGACAGCCACCAGACCACATCATAGTTGCCATAGGCGACGCGGCCATAGCCGGCGATCAGAAGGCCGACAAAGGCGCCGATCTGATGCGACAGGAACACGATGCCATAAAGCGTTGCGAGCCAACGCGTCCCAAACATCAGCGCCACGAGGCCTGACGTCAGCGGGACCGTCGACAGCCACAGGAGCCCGAGGGCTGCTGCAAACACCAGCACCGTCACGGTGCTGATCGGCACGAGAATGAAGACCAGGAACACCACCGCGCGCGCTGCATAGATCCCCGTGAGCATCCAGCGGCGGGAGAATTTGCCCCCGAGAAGGCCCGCGCTCAGCGCGCCGACAATGTTGAAAAGACCAATCATCGCGATCGCCCATCCCGCAACGATTGGCGCCACGCCCTGATCTGCAAGGTAGGGCGGGAGGTGGACGGTGACGAAAGCGATGTGAAATCCGCACACGAAAAAGCCGGCGATCAGAAGGATATAGGACCTGTGGCTGAACGCCTCGCGCAAGGCGTCCTTCAGGGTTTGCTGGGGCAAGGGAGCGGCTGGCGCGGATTTGGACGGGCGTGGCGTTGTCAGGGCAAAGGCTGCCGGGATCGCTACCAGCATCAGGACCGCGAACACCATGAGCGTGTTTTGCCAGCCTGTCTCCCGGATCAGGATCACGGTGACCGGCGCAAACAGGAACTGGCCAAAGGAGGAGGACGCCGTCCCAATCCCGAGCGCCAACGGTCGATAGCTGTCCGGCAGGAGCTTGCCGAAGGCGGCGATCACCAGGTTGAACGATGCGCCCGCGAGCGCCATGCCAAAGAGAACGCCGGCTGACAGCGTGAACGTCGTCGGGTCCGTGGCGTAGGCCATGCCCATCAGCCCGACAAAGTAGAACAGCAAGCCGACGACAAAGACCCGGACCATGCCGAACTTGTCAGCCAGCGCGCCTGCGAAGGGCTGACCAAGGCCCCAGAGCAAATTCTGCACGGCAATCGCAAACGAGAATGTCTCAAGTCCAAAACCGCGATCGGTCAGGAGCGGGCCCACAAAGAAGCCCATGCTTGAGCGCGGCCCCATCGTGAGGATCGCAATGAACGCGCCGCACCCGAGGATCAGCCAGGGCGCGCGCCCACGTAAGGTTTCAGACAGGCCCATTGCCAATGCTCCGTGTTGGGACGGAGCTTACGCCGAATTCTTCAGCCGCGACTATCGTACGTTCGCGATGGATATCTCTGTCATCGGCTGATGAATCGGGAAGGGCGCGTTGATCTCGAGATTGGGCATCCGGTAAAAGATGTGCTCGCCAATCTTCAGGGTTTGCACCAGTTCGAGCCGCCAGACCGGCGATACCCAGGTCGCATGGTAATGGGTGGAATCGCCGATCTCCGCGAGGAATGAGCGGCCAGACAGGGCATCTTCTGCAATCCTGATGGCCTTGTCCCAGGCGGTGCGATCATTCACCCGGTCGGGAATGCCGTCGCAGGCATACGAGAACTGGCAGGCGTTGAAGCGATGGGCGTTCTGGTAGACCACGCCGCACACGCTGTTGGGATAAAGCCCGGACATGACGCGGTTCAAGACCACCTGGGCGACCGCAAGCTGGCCCATATCCGGCTCGCCGCGGCTTTCAAAATAGATCGCCTCGGCGAGACATTGCCGCGCCCTGTCCATATCGCCGTTGGAGCGAATGGCGAGGAAGCGCAGGCGCTGCGCCATCGTCTCGGCAGAGGCCTCGCTCTCCACGATCTCGGGAAGTGTCACGCGCGAAGGCGCGCTCGCGCTGTCCGGCGCGCGCAGGGCCTCAGCCGGCAGAGACACCTCGACAAGGGCTTCCGGTTCGTCCGCAGCCTGCCGGGGCGTTGCAGCAACGAGCGGGCGCGAGAATTCAGCGACACCAAAGCGGGCTGCAAACGTTGCAAGCGAGATCGGCTGGACGATCATGCGATCCACATCGACGATGGCAGCCGCATGCTGCTTCGGCGCAACCAAAGCGTCCCGATCCGCTTTCGTGTCGCGCTGGACGCGCGTCTGCGAAGCGCTGGCCTCGCCTGTGCCGGTCAACAGCCTCAACTGGCCATCAGCCCCGATCCTCGCTGCAACGCGCCCGCCTGGATCAGCGAAAACTGCGGAAAAAATCGGCCGCGCCGCGCTCTGCCCGTCGCTATCGCGCGGCAACAGCGCTGTCCCGGTCTGGACGGCATGAAGCGACAGGCCAGGCCCCGCGCTGACAAGGAGGCTATCGACCAGCGCGCCAGCATCCTGACGCGCGCCAGGCGGCGCGGCGACAAGGAGCGGCAC
>JAIYEB010000157.1 GCA_027487195.1 Hyphomicrobiales bacterium
ACGCGGCCCGCGAAGGCTGCCACATCCGGCTCATGGGTCACGACAATCACTGTCGCGCCTTCGCGGTTGAGATCCTGAAACAGCCCGAGAATGTCGAGCGAGGTCTTGCTGTCGAGCGCGCCGGTTGGCTCATCGGCGAGCAGGATTGAAGGTGTGTTGACGATGGCGCGCGCGATGGCCACGCGCTGCTGCTGGCCGCCTGAGAGCTGCGTGGGGCGATGGTGCATGCGCTGTGCAAGGCCGACCCGTTCAAGGGCAGCGCGCGCCTTGAGCCCGCGCTCCTTTCGCGAAATGCCTGCATACATCATCGGCAGTTCGACATTGCCAATGGCATCTTCGGTTTCAACGAGGTGAAACTGCTGGAACACGAACCCGATCCGCCGGTTGCGTACGCCTGCGAGCTTGTCCGGCCCATGGCGCGAGACTTCCTCATCAGCCAGGCGATAGACACCTGATGTCGGGCGATCAAGGCAACCAATCAGGTTCATGAAGGTGGACTTGCCAGACCCTGATGGCCCCATGACGGCAACGAATTCGCCAGCCTCGACATCAAGCGCAATCCGGTCAAGCGCCACCACGGTTTCGCCGCCGAGAACGTAGTGTTTGGTGAGTTCGCGAACTTCGACGAGCGCCATCTCAGCTGCCAAACCCAAGAAAGCCGGTCCGCGCGGCAGGCCTCGATTGGACGCCGACAACAATCTCCTGCTGCGGCTCAAGCCCTTCGATCACTTCGGTGAACTGCCCGTCCGTAATCCCAAGGCGCACCCGGCGGGCTTCGGCCTTGCCATCCTCGCCTATGATGAAGACGCGGCCAACCTGGCCCGGTTGTCCGGGTCTTGCACCTTCCGCAAAGCGCGCGCGCACGGCCTCAAAGGCAGGCTTTTGCTGTTCGGTCATTACAGCGGCGATCTGATCGTTCAGGCGGCCAAGAATGGTGCGCATGGTATCCCTGCGCTGCTGCGGGTTGCCTGCGGTCTGGAACGCCTGGCGGATTTCGTTCCGGGTTTGGGTAACGATCTCTTCGATCCGCGTGTTCTGGGCGGCCGTCGTGCGCGCTTCCGAGCGCACAGCGTCGACAAGATCCTGCAACATGCGCGTACCCTGTCCAGCCGCCTGACCAGCAACCCCGCCCGGCAGGAAGGCTGGCGCACCACCGCCACCGCCAAACAACGCTCCCGCTCCGCCAGGACCCGCGCCGGGCGCACCGGCGCCAGACTGGGCGCCTTCGCCTGCAGGACGATATCTCAGCGCTGCGTTGGAAATCCGGACCACGCCCTGCCTGCGGTCTGTCAGGATGCGCAGGTTTGCGGTCATCCCGGGCTTGAGTTCGAGATTGGGGTTCTCGATCGTGATCACTGCCGTATAGATCACGACATTGGAGACTGTTTGCGAACCAAGTCTGACAAGCTTCACGCGCCCCTGGAAGGTGCGGTTGGGATAGGCATTGACCTGAAATGTCACGACCTGATCTGGCCTGACGCGGCCGACATCTGTCTCATCGACGTTGGCATAGATTTCCATGTGCCGCAGATCCTGGGCCACCAGAAACAATGTCGGCGCAGCAAGCGAGGCTGCAACGGTCTGCCCAAGCTCAATCGAACGCTGGACGATGACCCCATCGACCGGCGAGCGGATCTCGCTGTTTCTCAGATCAACCTCGATCTGGCGGATAACCGCGGCACGCTGCATCACAGCCGCTTCTGCGGCTTCACGCTGGCCTTTCAGGACGCCTGTATCGGCCATCAGGCTGCGATGCGCCGCAATGGACGCGTCTGCCTGGGCGCGGGAGGATTCGAGCGCTGACTTCAGGCTTGAAAGCTGGGTGCGCGCCTGCTGGAGCGCTACTTCAGTCGCAACGCCACGCCGGGCGAGATCTGCCTGGCGCGCATACGTCTGTTCCGCATCATCGAGTAATGTCGCCGCGCGTTGGGCAGCAGCCCGCGTATCAAGGATAGCCGTCGAGGCGCGCTGAATATCCGCCAGGTTCTTCTCGATCTGCGCATCGATAACGGCAATCTGGGCTCTGGCTTGCGCAAGGTCGGCGCGGGCTCCATCAGCGCGCGCGCTGATCTGATCGGCGCTCAAGCGCGCAAGCACCATGCCCTGCGTCACTTCGTCATTGTGATCGACCATGATCTGGACGACCTGGCCTGAGAGCTGGGAGCCAACGATCACGGTTGAGGTCGGCGTGATGGTGCCGGTTGCATTCACGGCGGAAATCACATCGCCGCGCTCAGCCCGAACCGTTCGGAAGGTCTGTTCGTTGGCCCTTGCTTCCCACGGGCGCACCTGAAACGCCCAGGCTCCGCCTCCAGCAAGACCGAGCAGAACCAAAATGACCAATAGTCGCCGCATTGCACAACTCTCCAACCCTCAGTTTAGCACCGTTCACAAAAAAAGCGGCATGACGTTCGGTTGAACGCGCAGGTCTGCGGGTTCCGACGGGGTCTGGCCTTTCTTTCCGGACAGCAATCCTGTATGGCCCCGCCAGCGTATCTCCGAAACAATGATCCGTACTAGCTGGACGCTGCCTCGAGCGTTCTGC
>JAIYEB010000369.1 GCA_027487195.1 Hyphomicrobiales bacterium
GCGCGCGCGCATCAGGTCGAATGCAGGATTGTGGCCATTGATCTGGGCAAGCGCGAAGCGGTTCCGATGTTGCTACAGGAAACCGAGCTTCTGGATGTCGGCCTCGTTGCAGCATGCGCCGGTTATGGAACGTCCGGTCGCTTTCTGGACATCCCGATTGCAAGCGAACTTGATATGCTTGATGTCAACTGCAGGGCCGTTCTCGAAATGACCCATGCCTTGGGACGGAGGTTGGCCCACCGTGGCAAGGGCGGAATCATCTTGATGAGTTCCATCGTTGCCTTTCAAGGCGTTCAAAATGCTGCAAACTATGCTGCAACGAAAGCCTACATCCAGACGCTTGCGGAGGGCATTACGGATGAGCTTGCGGCCCAGGGCGTTGAGGTTCTGGTGTCGACGCCAGGTCCTGTTGAGTCGGGCTTTGCCGGGCGCGCGCGCATGATGATGGGGAAAGCCGACGACCCAGCGTTGGTTGCCAGAGAAACGCTCAATGCGCTTGGCAACAGCCGCAGCGTGAGACCTGGATTGCTGGCGAAGATATTGATTGGCTCCCTGTCTACACTGCCTCGTTTTGGGCGGCGCATCGTGATGGGGCAGATCATGAAAGGATTTACGCGTCATCATGAGAGACAAAGCTGAATTGCTCCCCGCCCCTGCGACAGCAAAAAAGGCTATTGCACGCGGTCAAGTCAGAGAGGCCTGCCTTTCCGAGGCGTTACGGATCATCGAGGACAGCGGTATCGACGCGCTGAGCTTTCGCGAAGTTTCGCGACGTCTGGGAGTTTCCTATCAAGCTCCCTACAAGCATTTCGAAAGTCGGGACGCGATCCTTGCTGAACTTCTGACCCGTTGTTTTGAGGAGTTTGCCGAACATCTTGAGTCCAGCCCACCCGGCAGCGATGCGGCTGCCAATCTGGGCGCTCTTGGTGAGCGCTATTTTGACTACGCAAAACGATTTCCGACAAAATACCGCCTGATGTTTGAAATGCCGATGCCGGAGCCTGAAAAGCATCCGGCCATGATGGCTCAGTCGCGCCGCGCTTTTGGATTGTTGAAGTCTCGATTGACGATGATGCAAGTTTGCGCAGTCCGCCCCTCTGGCCAGCCAGCGGATAATCTTGATGCGCTTTTCGTTTGGTCAGTCGTTCATGGGCTGGCCAGCATCCTGAACGCCGACACGATCGGTACGTTGAATTTCAGCGAGGCGGAACTGCATCAGGCCGCAGCGCACTGCCTGGCTCGCATTGGAACCGCACTCGGCGTTGATCCAGGACCGTAGAGGTCTCAGCATAGACAGGCGGATTATCGTCCTTGAACTGGCGATTACGCGGGACGGCCTCTGGCACTGGGCACTTGGCACCGGGCCCTTGGCACCGGGAAAATCGGCGATGAAATCCAGCTTTATCCACAATCAGCCGCTTGGCTGGCGCTGAGTTGCAAAACTGCGCCCCCTCCCCGGCATCCCACGCATTGCCGTCCTTGGCGCGCGTCGCTAAACGGGACCCACCATGAGCGCCTTTTTCATCGAGACCATCACATCCGTCCACCATTGGACCCACCGCCTCTTCTCCTTTCGCACGACGCGCGACCCCTCGTTCCGGTTTGTGAACGGGCAGTTCGTCATGATCGGGCTTGAGGTGGATGGAAAGCCGCTGCTGCGCGCCTATTCCATGGCCAGCGCCAACCACGAGACGTTTCTTGAGTTCCTCTCAATCAAGGTGCCGGAAGGGCCGCTGACCTCGCGCCTCCAGCACGTCAAGATCGGCGACAAACTGCTGGTTGGCAGAAAGCCGACAGGCACCCTCGTCCACGACAACCTCGTTCCCGGCGGGCGGCTCTACATGTTTGGAACCGGCACCGGCCTTGCCCCGTTCATGAGCCTTGTCCAGGACCCCGAGACCTATGAGAAGTTTGACAAGGTCATCATTGTCCATGGCGTGCGCGATGTTGCCGAGCTTGCCTATCGCGATCTTCTATCGCGCGACCTTGCAGCCGACGAGACCATGGGCGAGTTCGTTGCGGGCAAGCTCCTCTACTACCCAACCGTGACGCGCGAAGCTTTCGAACATACCGGGCGAGTGACGGATCTGGTCCGGTCCAAGAAGCTGACCGATGATCTCGGTCTGCCGCCCCTCTCGCCCGTTGAAGACCGCGTCATGCTGTGCGGGAGCCCCGCCATGCTGGCCGAAATGCGCCAGATCGTTGAGGGGCTCGGTTTCGAGGAAGGAAGCGCCAACGCGCCCGCCACCTTCGTGATCGAAAAGGCGTTCGTCGAGAAGTGAGCGCCGGGACAGCCGACAAAAACCCTGATTTCGCATCGGTGCTTGAGGGGCTTCGCGCCTCGCCCTGCGCGGCATCCCTGGTCCTGTCGCTGTCATTCTTCGGGTTTGGCGCGTTTGCGCGCGATCTTGGACTGGCGCTCTGGCAACTCGTGTTCATGGCGTTCTCGACCTGGGCGCTGCCGTCCATTGTGATCTTCACGATCACCATGGCGTCTGGCGCTGGTATCCTGGTCGCAGCCTTGGCAGTTGCGGTCTCGGCGATCCGGCTGATGCCGATGACGATTGCCTTGATGCCCTACTACACAACCGAAGGGCTGAAGCGGCGTTGGCTCTTTGCCCTTGCCCACTTTGTCGCCGTGACCTCCTATGTTGAGGGGCTCGCCCGGCTTCCCTCGCGCGATCCGGCCACCCGCACCTCATACTTCCTCGGCTTTTGCGTCGGCGTGATGCTGCTTGCGACCAGCGCGGGCGTTGCAGGCTACCTCGTGGCTGGCGCAACGCCGAAACCGATTGCGATCGGGCTCGTTTTCATGACGCCGATGTATTTCATCTGCGGGATGGCCATGACAGCAAGCTCGCGCTTCGAGCTTCTGGCGCTGGCGCTCGGGTTCGGGCTCGGCTCCGGCCTGATGTTCGTTGTGCCCGAGTTCAGCCTCGCACTTGCAGGCATTCTGGGCGGCGGCGTCAGTTATGCCCTGCGCGCTCTCCTGAAGGCCAAACGATGATAAATCCCGTGGGCACTGGGCTTGAATCGGCGCTGTTGATCCTGCTGGCCTGCGCGTTTCCAACTCAGGTCTGGCGCTGGTTGGGCGTGCTCATTGGCCAGGGCATGAACGAGGACAGCGAAGTCATCATCTTCGTTCGCTACGTTGCAGCCGCGATCATTGCAGCGTTTGTCGCCCAGGTGCTGATCTTTCCGGCTGGCGCACTTGCGCTTGTGCCGCTCTGGCTTCGGCTTGGCGCAACCGTGGTTGGCCTCACCGGCTTCTTCCTGTCGCGAAACAACCTGCTGGTCGGGGTTCTGTCCGGTCAGATCGCGCTGATCACAGGCGCCTGGTGGTGGCTTGGCTAAGGGGCCCGCTTACCCTGACCAAAGTCGTAACGCGGCAGCCCGCGCGCCGGTCTAACGTCACGCAGAGCTAGGAGGACCACATGGCCATTATTGCCTTTACGAATGCCCGCATTGTCGATGGCCTGTTGCCCGAGCCGGACGAGCCAAAGACCATCATTGTCGAGGGCAACATCATCCGCGAGGTTGCCAAGAAGTCGCGCACACCCCGCACCACCCAGGTGATCGATCTTGCCGGCAAGATCGTCATGCCGGGCCTCATCGATGCGCATGTGCATGTCATTGCAGCCCTCGTGAACCTTGGGCAAAACAGCGCACAACCCAACGAAGTCGCGGCTTTCAGGGCAGCGAAGATCATGCAGGCCATGCTGATGCGTGGCTTCACGACGGTGCGCGATGTCGGCGGGGCTGGCTATGGGCTCGTCATGGCGCAGGAGCTCGGGCTCATTCAGGGGCCGCGCCTCAACATCAGCGGCAAGGCACTTGGCCAAACCGGCGGCCACACCGATTTTCGCGGCCGGTTCGATGATCGCGGCACGTTTGAAAACCGTGTCGGTGCGCTCGGCCGCTTGGTCGATGGTGTGGATGGCATTCGCAAGGCGGCGCGCGAGGAGATCAAGGCTGGCGCGCATTTCATCAAGATCATGGCCAATGGCGGCGTTGCCTCGCCGACCGACCCGATCCACTTCCTTGGCTTCTCAAAAGACGAAATCCGGGCCGTTGTTGAAGAGGCGGAGAATGCCGGCACCTACGTCTCGGCCCATCTCTACACCGATGAAGCCATTGCGCGTGCGGTCGAGTGTGGCGTCCACAGCCTTGAGCATTGCAACCTGATCGCGCCCGATACGGCGAAAAAGGCCGCCAAATCAGGCGCATACGCCGTGCCAACGCTTGTTACCTACGATGCGCTGGCCAATGAAGGCGCAAGCCTCGGGCTGCTGCCTGAGTCCGTTGCCAAAATCGAGACGGTGCGCAAGGCCGGGCTCGAAAGCCTTGCAATCATGCGCAAGGCCAAGCTGCCCATGGCCTATGGTTCCGATCTTCTGGGCGACATGCACCGCCACCAGTCGGAAGAGTTCGTGATCCGCTCAAAAGTCCTGCCCATGCAGGAGGTGATTGCATCCGCAACGCATGTCGCAGCCAAGCTTCTGCGCATGGAAGGCAAGATCGGCGTACTCGCCGAAGGTGCCTTTGCCGACATGATCGTCGTCGATGGCAATCCGCTGCAGGATCCCAAACTCCTGACCGGCCAGGGCGCACATCTCGACATGATCATGCAGGACGGCAAATTCGTGAAGGGCGGCTGAGGCAGGCAACGCCTCAACCGCTACCGGGCGCCGGTGCTCAGGTCACCCGTGAGCGCACGCATTGCCGAATATAGGCACGCCGCGCTTCCCGGTTCATTGGCCCGCGCAAGCCTTGGGCCTGAGCCTGGGCGCGGCATTGCGGGCGAATGGCCTGGCGCTGAGCACGACGCTGCTCACGGCGCATGAAGCGGTCTTCGGGCGTCAGGCGCTGCGCAAGCTCAAACGAACCAATGCCCGGCGCGGTCGGAGGCAGCGGGGCCTGGGCCAGCGCTGGTTGGAGCGCTCCAAGCGGAGCAAGAAGGCAAATCGCAAGCAGAGCGCTGCGGATTTTCATGGCATGTCTCCCGTTTGGCGTTCCTTCGCCAATCCCTGGAGGCTGGACCACGGCACCTTGACGGCACCTGTCCCAATTCTTTCCATTTGGAGAGGCGCGCAACGATCAACGGGGGATTGTGCGTTTCAGCCAACCCGAGAGCGCACACAGGCCCGAACGAAGTCCCGCCGCGCTTCCCGGTTCATCGGCCCGCGCAAACCCGCCGCGCGTGCCTCGGCCTGGCATTGCGGGCGCTGGGCCTGACGCTGGGCGCGACGCATTTCGCGCACGTCCTGGCCCCTGAAAGCGTAGTAGTCGCGGATCATCGTTGCGCGCCGGCCGCCGCGTGTAAAACCGAACCCCCTCTGTCCGCCATGCATGAAGACAACTGATACGGGCGCGCCAAAGCCGCGGCCCTGATCGTGCCAAGGGCCGGCGGCAGACGGTGTCGCCATAGAAAGGCCGATGCCGGCGGCGAGACAAAGAACGGAAAGGGCGCGGCGCAACACTTTCATGGGACGGCTCTCCTGATGGAAGCGACTTGCGGAACCGGCGTGCCGCCGCAAGCTCAACTCTCGGTTCTCCAACATGTCAGGAGCATGGACCCGACCTTTCCAGATGTTCATCATCCGCGCTTTCCCCATACTGTCAGCGTCGGCGCGCGACAGATAGGCTTCATCGGCACCTCTGAGGAGAGCCGACTTGCCCGACGGAACCCCGCCCGGGGCTTTTGCGCCTGAGCTTTCCGAGCCCGTGCCGCGCGCGCTGTGCACGGACTGCGGGATTTCGCGCTCATCCCAGCCCAAGCGCTGCGGCAGTGCCTGTCAGTTCATCAATCCGGACTATCCAGCGCTTGAAACGGCAGTCCATGGCCGGGCACGCGACGTTAATCGCCCCGACGAATTGCATTTCGGTCCGCATGTAAAGCTTCTGCGCGCACGCATGACAAAGCCGCGCGAGGGCGCGCAATGGACAGGTATTACAACACGGATTGGCGAGCGGCTGCTGGAAACCGGCGCTGTCGATGCCGTGCTGACGGTTGCCGCAGACCCGGCAGACCGCTGGAAGCCAATGCCGGTCCTCGTGACCAAGGCAGAGGATATGGCAAGCGCGCGCGGCATGCGCATGGGCTACGCACCAGTCCTTGCGCTGATCGAGCCCGCCCTCAAGCTCGGGTACCGTCGGTTGGCTGTCATCGGCATTCCGTGTCAGGTCTATGCGCTGCGCGCGCTTGAGGCAGAGCTACAGCTCGAAAAGCTGATCGTTGTCGGAACGCCCTGCTCCGACAACACAACGACCGAACAGTTTCACGGCTTCCTGAAGCTTCTCTCGGATCAGCCGGAAACCATCACCTACCTTGAGTTTCGCGCGGACTATCACGTCGAACTCAGATTTTCGGATGGGCGAAAGAAGGAAATTCCCTTCCTGATGCTGCCGATATCGAAACTGCCGTCAGACTTTTTCCCGCTGACCTGCCGCACCTGCGTCGACTACACGAACGTGCTGTCCGACATCACCGTTGGCTATATGGGCGGCACGGGCGAGCAATGGCTGATTGTCCGCAATGCCCAGGGGTCTGCGCTCGTTGAGTTACTTGGCGATGAACTCGTGACATCGGATCCGCAGAGCGGGGGAAAACGCGCCGGTCCGGTCAAGGGCTTTGTCGCAAACACCGAGCGCGCCGCCGGTGGCCTGCCGCTTCGCGCGATGCCGGATTGGCTCAGGCCGCTTGCGGGTTGGCTGATGCCAAAGCTTGGACCGAAGGGTCTCGAATTTGCCCGTGCGCGGGTCGAAATGAAGGCGTCAGAGACCGTTCTGCATCTCAGACGCGCAGAGCCAAAGCGCATGAAGCACATGATCCCGGACCATGTCTGGAAGCTCGTCCAGCCCTATGGGCTGTCGCCAAGGCCTGGCGAAACCGCTTCACTGGATGATGAAGCGGCCGGCAAAGGGGTGCTGGCGCGGCGCAGCGATGGGGACAACAAGCCCACCCCTTGAGTTTGGCATGGGCACGGCTTCGGGAGGCAGAGATTCCGCGATGGCCGGGCCTGCAATCCCAAGCGCTTCGGGTGACAGCCGACCCACGAGGGCCAGCAACGCATAGGCGCTGACCGTGACATCGCGATCCGCCGCCGCAACCGCAATGCGTGCAGACGTGACGTCACGCTCGGCGTTCAGGACATCGATCGACTGGCGCTCGCCAATCCGCTCCTCGATCCGCACTCCGCGCAGGGCCGCTTCGGCAGCCGAAATCTGACGGTTTGCGGATGTGAGCCGCGCCTGGTTCGATTGCCACTGGCGATAGACGCGCATTGCACCTGAATCGATCTGCGCCAGCGTAACGCGCGCTTCGGCCTCGCGTTGCTCCACGGCAGCGCGCGCCTCGCGGACCCGTGATCGCGTCACGCCGCCATCAAACAATGGCATGCTGAAGCGGACCCCGATCTCCTGGGTGGTCTGGCGATCAAGGCCGGAGGGCGTATTCGTTGCGATGCCAACCGCGCCACGTGCGCTCAGGCTCGGGCCGTTTTCTGTTCGGGCAGCATCGACCTGCCGGTCGGCCGCCACTCGGGCCAGAACAGCGGCCACGAGGCTTGGATTGTGAGACCGGGCCAAGGCCAGCGTTTCCACCTCCGAGCGCGGCAGCAGGTCCCGGCGCAGCGTGGGCTGGGTCAGCCGGCCAGCCGGCGACCCGACCAGGCGCTGAAACTCCGCGGATGCCGAGGCGAGATCGGCCCGAGATTGGTCGCGGGCGACGATGGCCTCTTCCAGGCGCGCCCTTGCCTGGTCGCGATCCGTGCGTGACAGGTCGCCGGCTCTGGCGCGTGCGGAAATGCGCTGGCTTTCGGTGGACAGCGATCTGACCAGGCGTTCGCGATGTGCGAGGATCTCGCGTTCACGCTTCAGCGTCGCATAGGCGACAGCGGTCTGCAGCAACAGATCCTGCTCGCGATCAGAGAGTTGCGCGCGACCTGCATCGATTTCGGCCCGGGCCCGGGCCATGCCTGTCCGGGTGCGGCCTCCATCGAACAGGGGCTGGGTCACGCTGGTCTGAAAGTTGCCGGGTACGCCGCGAAAATCCGGGGCCAGACCCGAGTTGCCGATGGCTGTTGCGGTCAAAGATCCATCAACGTTGACGCGCGGTGCCATACCGGCGGCTGCCTGGGGCAAAAGTTCATCGCGCTGGCGTTGACGGGCACGATCAGCGTCAAGCTGGGGAGATGTGCGCCAGGCCTCCGACAGCGCCCGATCGAGCGACTGGCCAGCGGCAGGCCCCTGCAGCATCACGGCTGCAGCTAACGCCAAGAACCCCATGGCAGACGAACGACGCACGCCTGGATACTCCACATACGCAGGACAAGACGAAACACAGTGAATAAGGCCTAACCGAAAAGGGTAAACATCACGTGCATGGGTCCATTGAACGCAACAGTGAGGTCGGGCGGCGGATCTGCAGTGTATCAGCCATAAAGGTGCCTTGCCTCGAGCCGGCAACAGGGCTAACCCCTCGTCTTCGATGACCGCTTCAGCGCTCGCGAGCTTCCCGCACCGCCACCTCCTCGGTATTGATGGCCTGACCGCCCTCGAGATCGAAGCCCTTCTGGCTATGGCCGAAGAGGCTGTCGACGTTTCGCGTCAGGTCGAAAAGAAGAAGGCGACGCTGCGCGGTCGCACGCTCGTCAACCTGTTCTTCGAAGCTTCGACCCGAACCCAGTCATCGTTCGAACTGGCGGGCAAGCGGCTCGGCGCTGACGTCATGAACATGTCGGTTGCCAACTCCTCCGCCAAGAAGGGCGAGACCCTCATCGACACGGCCATCACGCTCAATGCCATGCGGCCGGACCTGCTTGTCGTGCGCCACCATGCAGCCGGCGCTGCGCACCTCCTCGCCCAGAAGGTGGATTGTTCCGTCATCAATGCGGGCGATGGCGCGCATGAACATCCAACCCAGGCGCTGCTTGATGCGCTGACGATCCGGCGCGCCAAGGGCAAGATTGCAGGCCTTGTCGTCGCGATCTGCGGCGATATTCTTCACAGCCGGGTCGCGCGCTCCAACATCCTATGTCTCAACGCGCTTGGCGCTCGGGTCAGGGTTGTCGGGCCGCCAACGCTCCTCCCCAAGGGGATCGAGCGGCTAGGCGTTGAGGTGTTCACCGACATGCGTCGCGGCATCGCCGGCGCGGATATCGTCATGATGCTGCGCCTGCAGCGCGAGCGCATGTCCGGAGCCTTCGTCCCAAGCACCAAGGAGTACTTCCACTTCTATGGGCTTGATGAGGAGAAGCTCATGTCGCACGCGCCTGATGCCCTTGTGATGCATCCCGGCCCGATGAACCGTGGCGTTGAAATTGCCTCCGACGTGGCTGACGGCCCGCGTTCGCTGATCCGCGATCAGGTCGAGATGGGTGTTGCTGTGCGCATGGCAACCCTTGAGGCGCTGGCGCGCAATTTCCGGAATGACTAGTGGAATGACACCCGCAACCCACCCGATCTATGTGCGAAACGCCCGGCTGATCGATCCGGAAACGGGGCGCGATGAGCGCGGCGACTGCCTGATCGAGGGCGGTATCATCTCAGCGCTTGGACCCGACTGCGCCGTCCATCGCCTGCCGCCGGGCTCAGAAATCATCGATGCGCGCGGACATGTGCTTTGCCCGGGCCTGATCGACATGCGTGTCTTCGTCGGCGAGCCCGGCTTTGAACACCGCGAGACCTTCCATTCGGCAGGACGCGCAGCCGCAGCGGGCGGCGTTACAACGCTGGTCGTGATGCCGGACACCGAGCCGGTCATGGACAATGTCGCGATCGTCGACTTCGTCATGCGCCGCGCCCGGGACACATCGCGGGTGCGGGTCGTGGCCATGGCGGCGGCAACACTTGGTCATCATGGGCGCGAGATGTCGGAGATCGGCTTGCTGCGCGAGGCAGGCGCTGTTGCCATCACATCAGGCAAGCGTTCGATTGCCGACTCCGGCGTGTTCGGGCGGCTGCTTCAATATGCCCACAATTTCGATGTGCTGGTGGTCCATCATGTCGAGGACCAGAGCCTTGTGGGCGACGGGGTCATGAATGAGGGGGAAACCGCCACCCGGCTTGGCCTGAAGGGCATTCCCATTGAAGCCGAGACGATCCCGCTCGAGCGCGATATCCGGCTCGTCCACCGCACAGGCGCGCGCTACCACGCGGCTTTGGTCAGCACTGCGGAAAGCCTCGAGCTTGTTCGCCGCGCCAAGCGCGAGGGGCTTCCCGTCACGTGTGGGGTCTCGATTGCGCACCTCACGCTGAACGAGAACGACATTGGCGAGTATCGCACCTTCTTCAAGCTTGCGCCGCCGCTTCGCACCGAATCCGACCGCCTGGCCTGCCTTGAGGCCCTTGCCGATGGCACGATCGACGTGATTGTGTCCGATCACGATCCCCAGCATGTCGAGACCAAGCGCCATCCGTTTGCCGACGCAGAAAACGGAGCGATTGGGCTTGAAACGCTGCTCGCGGCAGCACTTCGCCCGGTCCATGATGGTCGTATCGACCTCGTCAGGATCTTGCGCACCATGACATCGACACCGGCGAGCCTGCTCGGACTGCCCCAGGGCCGGCTTCAGGTCGGCGCGCCGGGAGACGTCATTCTGGTTGACCTCGATCAGCCCTGGGTACTTGAAAAAGACCGCATCCTGTCGATTTCCAAGAACACGCCGTTCGAGCGCGCGCGCTTTCAGGGCCGGGTTCTTGAAACGATTGTTGCCGGGAGGCGCGTGCGTACCTAATCTCAGGCTTCACCGCGAGGTACGCAATGCTCGTCGACCCTATCAGCTGGACACTGTCTGGCCCCTTTTTCCTCGCAGGCCTCGTTTTTGGCTACCTGCTCGGATCAATCCCGTTCGGGCCTGTGATCATGTGGGCCACGGGTTCTGGTGACCTCAGAAAGATCGGGTCCGGCAACATCGGTGCAACCAATGTCCTGCGCACCGGCAAGAAGGGCCTGGCGGCGGCAACGCTGATTGGCGACGCGTTGAAGGGGACAGTGGCTGTCCTCGTTGCAAACCACTTCTTCGGGCCCAATGTCGCCGTCATGGCAGGCCTTGGGGCTTTCCTCGGTCACCTGTTTCCGATCTGGCTCAAGTTCCGGGGCGGCAAGGGTGTGGCAACCTATCTTGGCGTGCTGCTTGGCCTGGCGCCGCTGGTTTTCCTCGCCTTTGCGGCGATCTGGCTCGCGATTGCCTTTGCCACTCGATACTCATCGCTGGCAGCGCTTGTGGCTGCCGTGCTCACGCCGGCGATCCTCTGGGCATTCGGGTTCGTTCAGGAGCGTGATCTCTTCATCATTCTCACGGTTTTGATGGTGTGGAAGCATACCGACAACATCAAGCGGTTGATTGCCGGCACGGAGAGCCGGATAGGGCAGAAATCGTGACTGAAGAGGTGGCGGAATCGCACAGCGCGCTGCCTCCCCTGAATGACCAGCAACTCGTTGACTGGCTGCGCCTGATCCGGACCGAGACGATTGGCCCGACCACCTTCCGGCTTCTGGTCAACCGCTTTGGCGGGGCTGCGAATGCGCTTGCCGCTTTGCCGGAACTGTCAAAGCGCGGCGGCAGGCTGGTAACACCACCAGGCCCTGACAAGGCCTTGGCCGAAATCACAGCCCTGACGCGCGCCGGCGGGCGGTTTCTGGCGCTTGGCGAGCCTGACTATCCCCAGGCGTTGCGCCATGTCGATGCGCCGCCCCCGCTTCTCGCCGTCATCGGCAACTCATCGCTGCTCGTGCGCCGGACCGTGTCCATCGTTGGATCGCGCGACGCTTCAGCCCTTGGCCGGCGCTTTGCGCGCGATGTGGCGTTTGAACTAGGCGCAGCCGGCTGGGTCATTGCGTCCGGCCTTGCCCGGGGCATTGATCAGGCCGCCCATGAAGGCTCGATCAAGACCGGAACGATTGCGGTTCTGGCGGGCGGGCTCGACAAGCCCTATCCGCCGGAATGCCTTCCCCTGTTTGAACGCATTTGCGACGAAGGTGTTGCGATCTCGGAAATGGCCATGGGCCATACGCCGGTTGCGCGGGATTTTCCAAGGCGCAACCGCATCGTCGCGGGGCTTTCCTTCGGCGTTCTGGTTGTCGAGGCCGCGCTGCGCTCAGGGTCCTTGATTACCGCAAGGCTTGCCAATGAAATGGGGCGCGAAGTCTTCGCAGTCCCCGGCCATCCGCTCGATCTCAGAGCCGGGGGAACCAACAAGCTGATCCGCGATGGCGCGACCATGGCAACGGGCGCGCCTGATATTCTCGAGGCTCTGGAGCCCATGACGACAGAACGCCTGCCTCGTCAGAACCCGGTCCTGTTTCGCAATGACGCGCCGGAACTGGCCCTTGAAGACCCGACGCCCGGCGCGCGCGCCACCATCCTGGCGCTTCTTGGCCCGACCCCGGTCGAACTGGACGACCTTATCCGCGAAAGCGGTGAGCCCGCAGGCGTCGTCCAGCTTGTTCTCGTCGAGCTTGAGCTGGCCGGCCGCCTGATACGCACAGGCGGAAGCCGGATTGCGCTTTTGCCCTGATCTCAGGCCGCCTTGGCAGCCTTCAGCACGGCGGCCACGTGTCCATCGACTTTCACCTTGCGCCAGACTGCGGCAACCTTGCCATCTGTCCCAAGAAGGAAGGTCGCACGCTCGAGGCCCATGTACTTCTTGCCATACATCGACTTTTCAACCCAGACGCCCCAGGCCTCGAAAAGACCCTGGTCAGCGGAAGCCAGCGTCACGTCCAGCGTGTATTTGTCGCGGAACTTGTCGAGCGCCTTGACCGGATCGCCGGACAGGCCAATGACGACCGCATTCGCAGCCGCAAAGTCTGCCTTGGCCTGGGTAAACTCGATGGCTTCCTTTGTGCAAGCCGACGTATCGGCCTTGGGATAGAAATACAGCACGACTTTCTTTCCCCTGAGGCTTGCCAGGTCGATCTGGCCGCCACCGTTGGTCGGGAGTTTGAAAGTCGGAGCTTCAGAACCAACGTCCACAGTCATATGCCTTCCTTTCGTCCGTTTTGCGCGCCATGCAATGGGGGCGTTTGTATTGCGTGCCAGGCACGCGGGTCGTCTGTTTTGCGCCCCCGGCACGCGGGGAATGGGTCACCAGCGCAGCGCGCCTGGTTGTTGTCTTCTTCTACGGCAAAGCCAGGGCAACGGATCGAGCCGCTCTGGCAAGGTCGAATCGAGTTACTGCTCTATATATCCCGACGATAGCCAATTGGCCTTCGGGCGAGAGGGGGACGGGTTGGCGCGATGAGCGAGCCTGCAAGCGAAAAGGCGGCGCATCCGCGAAAACGCAGTCGCTGGCTTGTCAGAGCGCTGGCGGGCGTGTTCGGTCTTGTGTTGCTTGCTGGCATTGGCGTTGCGGGCGCGCTGGTGCGGCTGTCCTTTGGCCCCATTGATCTCGCGGCGTTCGCGCCAACGATCCGGGATGCCATCGAGCGCGGCATGCCGCCCGGTCACAGTGTCCTGATGGGTGACCTGCGGGCGGAATGGGGCGACAGCGGGCCCACATTGCGCGTGCGTGATCTGGTTGTGCGCGCGGAAGGTGGCGCAACCGTCATGCTTGCACCTGCCGCCGATATTGGCCTGCACCTTGGCGGGCTCCTCATGGGACGGGCGGAGCCATTTTCGGTTGTCATGCGCGATCCGCGCCTTGGCGTGAGCATTGCCCCGAACGGATTGATCTCACCGGGAGATGGGCCTGGTTTTGCCGAAGATGGCGAGAGCGTCTCCCTTCTCCAGGCCATCGGACCCTTGCTGACGGCGCGCACGGCGCAGGAAGGGGCATTCAGCCCGGGTGCCCAGACCGGGATGACGAGTGTCCAGTTACGTGGTGTTCGCCTGGCAATCTTTGAGGAGCGAACAAGCATTCGCCGCGTTGTCGCGCCCTTTGACGTGACGTTCTCTCGCACAGGCGATGTCCTTGATGCCCTCGTTCTGGCGCAGTCGGCACAAGGCCCGATCCGAATCCATTCCAGGATTGTCCCGCAGGGCGCCGAGCGCCGGCTCAGCGTCGAGGCATCCGGCATCTCGCTGACCGGGCTTGCGTCGGAAGAACTAGCGCGCGCCTCGGGTGCAGCCACCCTTGACGTCTCGCTTGCCGGCAC
>JAIYEB010000049.1 GCA_027487195.1 Hyphomicrobiales bacterium
TGCGACGCGTGACAGTCGTTGGTCTCGTCGTGGTGCGAACCTGCGACATGCGCTCTCCTGTGTTTTTCACATGCGCCTTGTTTCGTGCGCGTCTTGGCGAAAAGACGCATTTCATTCCCGCTAGATATGCCCTGACTGGCACCCGCGCGCAACGGCGACGCAACGTCGCTTGGATTTGGCTTATCGTCTTCGCTACCATTTTCCGCGATTCAGATCACTGAAATGCCCGGATTTGCGCACCCAGGCGTCGTTTTCCTGATTTTGGGAGCCGGTGCGCGAACACAGTGTCGTGACCGAAGGCGTTCAACGCGCACCCCCAGAGCTCTCCCATGGCGCGCCGGGCAAAGCCGTCTGGCCCATGGCCTGCTGGCTGATGCCAAGCTGGTTCAAACGAAGTGCTTTCCATGGAGGCCATCAAGGATTACGTGGCTCTTCTTCTCGATGTGTTGAGCCTGGTGAACCAGCCGGTGCCAGCGCGCTGGTCGAGGTCAGGGGTCGCATGGATCGTCGCGCCTTTGTTCTGGGACTTTCAGCAACGGCATGTGCTGTTGGCAGCGCGCGAGCGAGCGAGGTCGAACTCCTGTTCGTGACGCAGCCGGGCTGCCCCTATTGCAGGCAATGGGAAGCCCGGATCGGCCCGATCTATCCGCGCTCGCCGGCGGGTCGGCGCGCGCCTTTGCGCGAAGTTGACCGCACGGACGCCATGCTCGGCATGCTCGAGCTTGCTGCGCCCGTTGTGTTTACGCCAACCTTCATCCTGATTTTGGATGGCAGGGAAGTCGGGCGGGTCACCGGGTTCAGCAGCGATGATTTCTTCTGGGGCCAGATCGACCGGCTGATCGCAAGGCTGCCGGCGCAGGGGTAAGCGCTTCACAAACCCCAGCGCCAGAAAGTGTCGCCAGCTTCCGCATAGGCATCGGCCAACACCATGTCATGGACCTCGCTCGCCCCATCAACGAGCCTGGCCTGGCGCGCATAGCGATAGATCCATTCAACGACCGTATCCTTCGAATAGCCGCGCGCACCGCAGAGCTGGACGGCTGTATCTGCCGCCAGATGCAACGTGTCGGCGACATGGACCTTGGCCATCGATACCGCCGTTTTCGCGCGCCCGCCCTGCTCGAGTTCCCACGCGGCCTTCATCACCAGAAGCCGGCCTATCTCGATGTCCTTGGCCACACGCCCCATCTTGATGCGCACGCTTTCGCGCTTCGACAGCGTCACGCCAAAGCCCTCGCGGGTTGCGACATAGTCGGCCGCAATCGCCATGCAGCGCTTGGCCAGGCCAAGCCAACGCATGCAGTGGGTCAGGCGCGCCGGCCCGAGCCGGATCTGCGTGACCTTGAGCCCATCGCCAACGCCCATGAGCACATTCTCATCGCTGACCTCGAGCCCATCGAACAGGAGTTCGCAGTGCCCGCCATGCTCTTCCGGGCCCATGATCCCGATGCGTCGGACAATCTCCCAGCCGGGCTGATCGCGATGGAACAGAAAGGCGGTGAGCCCCTTGCGCGCATGGTCCGAGGTGCGGGCCATCAGAATGAAATGCGCGGCTTCCGCAGCCCCGGTAATGTACCATTTGCGCCCGCTGATGACCCAGGCATTGCCGCGCCGTTCGGCCTTGCACCGGATCATTGAAGGGTCAGAGCCGCCACCCGGTGCCGGCTCGGTCATGGCAAAGGCCGAGCGCACCTCGCCGCGCGCAATCGGCATCAGCCATTTCACCTGCTGCTCGGTGGTGCCCACCTTTGCCAGAAGGTTCATGTTGCCATCATCGGGCGCTGCGCAATTGAAGGCGACCGGCCCGAACAGGGACCGGTTGGCCTCCTCATACATGGCCGCCCAGCCGACAGGCCCAAGGCCCATGCCGCCAAGCGATTTTGGCAGTTGCGGGCACCATAGCCCGTGCTGACGCGCGAGCTCCCTTAGCTCATCAAGGCGATCAAGCCTGATGTTTTCATGCTCGTCCCAGGCACTCCTGTCGGCCTCGACCGGCAGCACATGCGTCGTGATGAAAGCGTTTGTCCGCTTCCTGACATCTTCAATGTCCGGCGGGAGCGTGAAATCCATGCCGCTACTTCATGGGTGAGAAGCGGAGCGGGGTCAGGATGCGGTTTTCCATGCGCTGCATCAGGGGCAGAGCGCTCGCGAGATACTGCGGCCAACGCGGGTCTGCCGCAAGCTTGGCGCGGCGCGACTCGCGGTCGGCAAAGCTGTCATAGCGCCACCAATGCACGATCTGTTGCAGCTCACCGACCTCGGTTGTGAAGAAGCCGATGGGATCGCCGAGGATTGGCCATTGAACAGGCTTGCCAAGCTGCTCGTAGATATCCTGAAAGGCGCCGAGCTTGCCGGGGTGGCAGGTGTAGGTGCGCTCATCAATGATGATCATGGTCTCTCCTCAAGCGATCGGTAGCAGATGGCCGCCGTCAACGACGATAATCGAGCCGGTCATGTAGCCCGATGCGCGGGGGGATGCCAGCAGAAGCAGGGCACCATCGAGATCGCCCTCGGCGCCTATGCGGCGCTGGGGCACGGCCTGCACGAGTTTCTGCCCCTGTTCAGAGGCCAGAAAAGCCGCATTGATTTCGGTTGAAAAGTAACCGGGCGCAAGGGCATTGACCCTGATCCCCTTGCTCGCCCATTCGAGCGCCAGCGCCTTGGTCAACTGGATGACGGCTGCCTTTGAGGCAGCATAGGCCACAACACCGCGTGAGACACCTATCCCGAGGATCGATGCGGTCACAATCACCGAGCCTGATCTCCCCTCTGCGATCAGGCGCGCGCCGGCAGCCCGCGCAACGCGGAAAACGCCATCGAGATTGACGTCCATGACGCTTCGAAACCGCTCGTCGCTGGTCTCGATCGCGCGCCCCTCATCTGCAAGGCCGGCGTTGGCAACCGTCAGCGTGACTGTGCCGAACGCAGCCGTTGCGGCCTCAAAGGCCGCCTCGACCGAAGCCGTGTCGGTCACATCGCAGCCAACCGCAATCGCCCGCCCGCCTGCGGCGTTGATCGCGCGCGCCGTCTCCTGAAGCCTGTCGACCCTGCGCGCGGCAAGCACCACGCACGCGCCGTTCGCCGCCAGAACCCTGGCGAACCGCTGGCCAAGCCCGGAGGATGCTCCGGTCACGAAAGCGACCTCGCCGGTGAGGTCAAAGAGGGCGGATGCGCTGGGAACAGGCGATGACATGGGGCAGGAGTTGGGCTTTCAAAGCGGGATTGGTCAAGGGCAATGGGGTAGGGGGCTTCAGGAAGAGATGGATAAATGCATTTCTGACCGCTTGTCCCTGCATTGACCGGCGCGCCGGGCATGAGCTACATCGACGAAAGGGCCCCTGTGGTGGAATGGTAGACGCGGTCGACTCAAAATCGACTGCCGAAAGGCGTGCTGGTTCGAGTCCGGCCAGGGGCACCA
>JAIYEB010000047.1 GCA_027487195.1 Hyphomicrobiales bacterium
GATTATGCCGAACTTGATGCGCTCGCCGGGATGACCGGCTGAGCGGCTTCAGGAGACCGCGACGGGAACGCCCTTGTCCGTCATCAGCGTTTGCAGTTCGCCGGACTGGAACATTTCGCGCACGATATCGCAGCCGCCGACGAACTCGCCCTTGACGTAGAGCTGCGGGATCGTCGGCCAGTTGGTGTATTCCTTGATGCCCTGGCGTAGCTCTTCCGAGGACAGCACGTTGTGGCCCTTGTAGGTGACGCCGAGCTTTTCCAGCATGAACACGACCTGGCCAGAGAAGCCACACATCGGCATCTGCGGCGTGCCTTTCATGAAAAGCACGACGTCGTTGCCCTTCACTTCACGATCAATCCAGTCGTTGATGCCCGTCATGGCTTGTCTCCGGTGGCCCGATAAGGGCGCTTGATGGTCACGCGTTGGTGGTTTCTGGGATGGATGTGGTCAGCGCCAGGGCGTGCAGAACGCCGCCCATCCTGCCTTTCAGCGCGGCGTAGACCATCTGGTGCTGCTGCACCCTGGACTTTCCGCGAAAGGCCGATGTGACGACGCTTGCCGAGTAATGGTCGCCATCCCCTGCAAGGTCCTTGATCTCGACAACCGCATCCGGAAACGCCTCAATGATCAGCGTTTCAATGTCCTGTGCAGTCATCGGCATCGCAGTCACCCCATCTCAGTTTGCAGCGTTCATGAAGGCCGGGAACCAGCCCTCATGGGATTTCAGCAAGTCGCCTAAAGATATGGAACCATGCCGGCTGATGGTCAATGTCCGGCCGGCAGTTTCACCGATCTGTTGAACAGGTGTGCCTGCGTCCCGAAGTCTCGCCATGACGGTTTCGAGATCGTCTTTCGCCACGGCGAGCACATAGCGCGCCTGATCCTCACCAAAGAACCAGGCGTGGGCGGGAACGCCCTTGGGCTCGGCCTTCAGTTTGGCTCCAATGCCGCCAGCTAGCGCCATTTCGGCAACGGCAACCAGCAGGCCGCCGTCTGAAACGTCATGGCAGGCTTTCACAAGGCCCGAGCCGATCAGATGCCGGACCGCATCGCCGTTTCGCTTCTCGACTGTCAGATCAACCGGCGGCGGTGCCCCGTCCTCGCGCATCAAAAGCTCGCGCAGGTAAATGGAGGCTCCAAGGTGCGACCCTTCGCCGCCAATGAGCAGGATGGCGTGCCCGCTGGCCTTGAACGCCACGCTTGCGGTCTTGCGCCAATCCTCGATCAAGCCAACGCCGCCAATGGCCGGTGTCGGCAGGATCGCGTTCCCGGTGACCTTGTTTTCGTTGTAGAGCGAGACATTGCCGGACACGACCGGGAAGTCGAGGACGCGCGCGGCCTCGCCAATGCCGCGGACACATCCGACGAACTGCCCCATGATTTCCGGCCGCTCCGGCGAGCCGAAATTGAGATTGTCGGTCAACGCGATCGGTAGGGCTCCAACCGAGCTCAGGTTGCGCCAGGCCTCGGCGACGGCCTGTTTGCCGCCCTCGAAAGGATCGGCGAAACAATAGCGCGGGGTGACATCGGTTGTCATGGCGAGCGCCTTGGCACCACCTTCAATGCGCACAATCGCTGCGTCGCCGCCGGGCAACTGCACCGTGTCGCCGCCAATGACATGGTCATAATGTTCCCAGACCCAGCGGCGCGAGGCGAGATCCGGCGTTGCCATCAAGCGCTGCAGCGCTTCCAGCGTCCCGCAGGGCGGCTTGATGCTGTCTGCCGCAAGGGTGGGGCGCTTGACGCTCGCAACCCATGGACGGTTGTAGAGCGGCGACTGGTCGCCAAGCTCCTGGATCGGCATGTCGGCGTAGACATCGCCGTGCATGGAAATGACAAAGCGGCCGGTATCGGTTGTGTGGCCGACAACGGCAAAGTCGAGACCCCACTTGATGAAGACGTCGCGCGCGACGGCTTCCTTCGCCGGATCGAGCACCATCAGCATGCGTTCCTGGCTTTCGGACAGCATGATCTCGTAAGGCGTCATGCCCGGCTCGCGGGTTGGAACCTTTTCAAGATCAAGCTGCACGCCAAGGCCGCCCTTGGCGCCCATCTCGACCGCAGAACAGGTCAAGCCCGCAGCGCCCATGTCCTGGATGGCAATGACAGCGCCGGTGGCCATGAGTTCGAGGCAGGCCTCGAGCAACAGCTTCTCGGCAAACGGATCGCCGACCTGGACGGTGGGGCGCTTCTCGTCCGAGCCTTCGCTGAACACGTCAGACGCCATGGTGGCACCATGGATGCCATCGCGTCCGGTTTTCGAGCCGAGATAGACAATCGGCCTGCCAACGCCTGTGGCCTCGCTCGTGAAGATCGCATTTGTGCGCGCAATGCCGACCGCCATGGCGTTGACAAGGCAATTGCCATCGTACGCGCTGTGAAAGTTCACTTCGCCGCCCACTGTCGGAACGCCGAATGCATTGCCGTAGCCTGCAATTCCGGCAACGACACCTGCCACGAGCCGACGGGTCTTGGGGTGCTCAGGTGCGCCAAAGCGCAGCGCATTGAGGCAGGCAATCGGGCGCGCGCCCATCGTGAACACGTCGCGCAGAATGCCGCCAACGCCGGTCGCAGCGCCCTGGTAAGGCTCGATGTAGGAGGGGTGGTTGTGGCTTTCCATCTTGAAGACCACCGCCATGCCATCGCCAATATCGACGACGCCGGCATTCTCGCCCGGCCCATGGATCACGCGGGGCCCTTTGGTTGGCAGCGTCTTCAGGTGAACGCGCGAGGATTTGTATGAGCAGTGCTCGTTCCACATCGCAGACGTGATGCCGAGTTCGGTCATGGTCGGCGTGCGCCCGAGAAGGGCGAGCAGCCGGTCATATTCGTCTGGCTTCAGCCCGTGGCTCGCGACGATCTCGGGCGTAATGATGGTGTCGTTCGGGATCATCAAGCGGCAGCCTTCGAAGGTGAACCTGAAGCGATATGGACCTTTGGTGCGTTTGCCCTACGCATCAGCCAGGGCTCCCGCCATGCTGAGGAAAAGGCCAAAGCCATCGGTTGATCCATGGGCCGGCTCAATCGCGTTTTCCGGGTGCGGCATGAGGCCGAGCACATTCTTCTTGGCGTTGAACAGGCCGGCGATTTCGTTCGTCGCGCCATTGGGGCTTGTGCCCGGCGACACGCGGCCGCGCTCGTCGCAGTAGCGAAACGCCACAAGCCCACGATCCTCGACCTTGGCCACGGTTTCGCTATCCGCAACCCAATTGCCTTCGCCATGCGCGATTGGCACCGTGATCCGCTCGCCGCGCCGGTATCCGCGCGTAAACGGCGATGCGCTGGTCTCGACCCTGAGATGCACGGGCTTGCACAAAAAGCCGACGCCGGCATTGCGCACGAGTACGCCTGGCAACAGCCGCGCTTCGCACAGGATCTGGAAGCCATTGCAGACACCGAGCACGAGCCCGCCGCGCTTTGCGTGTTCGCTCACGGCCGACATGATCGGCGAAAGGGCCGCAATGGCCCCGCATCTGAGATAATCGCCATAGGAAAAGCCGCCGGGCAGCACAACAAGGTCAGTGCCGGCAGGCAGCGCCGTTTCGGCATGCCAGACCATGGCAGGTGGTGTGCCCACAGCCTGCTTCAGGGCGCGGGCCATGTCGCGCTCACGATTGGATCCCGGAAAGACGATGACAGCTGCCTTCATCGCGCTAGCCCATGATCTCGATGGTGTAGGATTCGATGACCGTATTGGCCAGAAGCCTTTCACACATCGCGCCAATCTCAGCTTTGGCTTTGGTTGGGTCGGTGTGTCTGGTCACCAGATCAAACACCTTGCCCTGGCGCACGCCATCGACACCCGAAAAGCCGAGGCCAGACAGCGCACCTTCAATCGCCTTGCCTTGTGGATCAAGAACGCCGGCTTTCAGTGTGACAACGACTCGCGCCCGCATGACCAACTCCTCAGTTCAAGGCGAGGTAGACAGCCGCAGCCCACAAAGCAATGCGCTCTCAGGCGATCACCTGAGATATGCACCAGCGACCTGTCGCGCTGCCGAAAGCGCCAGTGATGCCTCATCTGCAACAGCCAGAATAACCCGGGTTCCCGAGCCGCCGGCACGCGTCAGCGCAATGCCATGGGCAGAACGTGAGCCATCGGCGCGCGAAAGCCTGATCGTGAAGCCGCGCGCCCCATCAATTGTAACGCTTGCCACTGCAACGCTGGTTTCAACGGTCCGGCGTTGAGGATTTCGATCCTCACGGTCGCGGCGCAGGATATCGGCGCGCACACGTTCTGGATCTGCCACGGCGCGGGCAATGTCGCTTGCCGCAGCGCCGGTCATTTCAAACACACCAACGCCGACGCGCGCCGTGCACGGCTCCACAAGGCAGCCGGCGACTGTGATGGCGCGGACATCATTGCGCAGAAGCCATGCCCTGACGGGCAGCGCAATGAAGTCATCGGCCTGCTCCATGCCAGCGGGCGGCTCTGCAAAGTAGGCGCAGGATGACAGCGTCAGCGCAAGGCCGACGGCAACCCCCGCAAGCCCTGCAGAGCGCCAAACCTTCACTGGACCAGAACAGGGCCTGTCGGGCGTTCGTTCTCGGACATGATGCCAAGCCTGCGCGCGACTTCAGTGTAGGCTTCCAGAAGTCCGCCAAGATCCTGGCGGAACCGGTCCTTGTCGAGCTTGTTGTTGGTCTTGATGTCCCACAGGCGGCAGCTGTCGGGCGAGATTTCGTCGGCCACGACAATGCGCATCAGGTCGCCTTCCCAAAGCCTGCCAAACTCGAGCTTGAAGTCGACAAGCCTGATCCCGGCACCAAGGAACAGCCCAACCATGAAATCGTTGACCCGAATGGCAAGCGCCATGATGTCATCAATTTCCTGAGGGGCGGCCCAGCCAAAGGCGGTGATGTGTTCCTCGGAGACCATGGGATCGCCGAGCGCATCATTCTTGTAATAAAACTCGATGATCGAGCGCGGCAGCTGGGTGCCTTCCTCGATGCCAAGCTTTTTCGTCAGCGATCCCGCGGCGACGTTGCGCACGACCACCTCAAGCGGGATGATCTCAACCTCGCGGATCAACTGCTCGCGCATGTTGAGACGACGCAGGAAATGTGTCGGCACGCCGATCTGGTTCAGCTGCGTGAACAGATATTCCGAGATGCGATTGTTGAGCACGCCCTTGCCGTCAATAACGTCATGTTTCTGCGCATTGAAGGCAGTTGCATCGTCCTTGAAGTGCTGGATCAAGGTACCGGGCTCAGGGCCTTCATACAGGACCTTGGCCTTGCCTTCATAAATTCGGCGGCGGCGACTCATGGGAACATACCGTGGCTTGAGGAAGTCCATTGCGACTGGCCATTGCTCCTGTTGCAACATGTTTGGAGCGTTCGCCCGACAGAATCGAGCAACCCGTCAGGTTGATACCCCTCATCTGTAGACCAAGCTCCCTCTGGGGACAATGAATTCAGGATGCTTCCCGGCGAACTTCCGGGATAGGGTGGGGGCGAGGCATCCAGCGTCACGTTGATTTGGCTATGGTGCGCCAGTATGCAAATCCCATCCCTTGGAGGAACCGGCATGACAACATTCAACGATCGCGAAAAGGACTTCGAGAAGAAGTTCGCCCATGACGCCGAATTGCAGTTCAAGGCCAACGCGCGGCGCAACAAGCTGCTGGGCCTTTGGGTCGCCGAGAAGCTTGGAAAGACGGGCGAAGCCGCCAATGCCTATGCCACGGAAGTGGTCATGGCCGATTTCGAAGAGGCTGGCGACGATGATGTGGTGCGCAAGGTCATGGCTGACCTTGGCGGAACCGGTGTCAGCGAGGCCGACGTGAAGGCCGCAATGGCGCGCCTGCTTGCAACCGCGATCGAGCAGATCAAGATATCGGGCTGAACCCAGATGCATCCGACCTTCGATCTTGCCGCTCGCCTCAGGGCTGGCCGTGTTTTCACAGGGTGGTCCGCCAATGGCGGGCCCATCCTCGAGGCCTATGCGCGCGCAGGCTTTGACTCGATGGTCATCGATAACCAGCATGGCGTTCAGGGTTTCTCGGAAACCCGCGAGGCTGTTGGCCGCGTTGTTGCTGCCGGCATCCCCGCGCTGGTGCGCACCGAGGTTGCGGACTGGGGCGGCATGTCGCGGGCGCTTGATCTTGGCGCAGCGGGCATCATTGCGCCCATGATCAACACGGTTGCCGATGCCGTTCAACTGGTGGAAGCCACCAAGTACCCAGCACTTGGCAAGCGCAGCTGGGGGCCGGCGCGGGCAGCCACGCTGTTTGGTCTCGATAATCCGGCCTATTTCGAGCGCGCGAACAGCGCGACCGTCACCATGGCAATGATCGAGACCGGCGAAGCGCTCGGCAATGTCGATGCGATCCTGGCTCTGCCCGGCATCGATGCGGCATTTGTCGGCCCATCCGATCTGTCGCTGACACTGTCAGGCGGAAAGGCCGTCAACCCGGGCTCACCCGAGGCTCAGGCCGCGATTTCGGCGATCCTTGCGGCGTGCCGGCGGGCGGGCAAGTTTGCAGCGATTTTTGCCCATACGCCCGAGGCGGCCAAGGCATTTGCCGATCTTGGCTATGATTTTATCGCCATCCAGACGGATGTGCTGGTGATCCGCGCTGGTGCGCACGCCGCGTTGCGGGTTGCCAAGGGTTAGGGCAGGGTTTGAGAATTCGAAACTCCTCAACCGGCATTTTCTTCGATAGCGCTCGCCTGCTTGCGCCTGTTGATAAGTTCTCGATTTATTTTTCTGAAGTTTGCCAATTCAATAAAAGTGTTTGGTTGATCAATTGCCTCCTTTAGCAATTTCAATAGATTCGGGTTGCTTTCGATAATATTTATTTGATCAGATACAAATTCGATTAGTGTTTACCCTTCCTTACCTTGCAAAGATTTTGAATTGGCAAATTCACAAGACATTTCAATTAGATTTAGAATTGTAGAGAACTCGAATTTATATTTTCGCTCGTCGCCGTCCTGTACGCCGAAGTTTAGCCGATACCATGCTTGATAAAATGCTTCATTCATTGAAATCAGCGCATTTCTTGAAGAAGCAACATTAGATTGTTTTAATTGCTTGATTACAAGCCAGATCGCTATCAACGCTACAACCAAAGAAACAACGGAAGCAGCTTGACTGGCGTTTTCGAGACTGACGCACATGCGGTAGCATCCAGTCTGCGTTTCTAGTCCAAGTTAAAAAATAGAGACTGCAGATAAATCACTTGCTTCTCGACGTATGTTTTCCGCTTGGTGTCGTTGATGGAGCTGGTTTCGCGGGTGCTGGGCTTGCCGGTGGACGAAGGTGTGTCGTTGTCAGACCACGCTCGACATGCACTTTGGAGGGGTTTACCGGCTTTGGCGCATCTCTCTTTTGCATTTTGCTTCTCCAGGCCTCAATAGTGGTGCTGCGCCAGTCAAGCTACAATATCTAGGGGCGCATCAATGAAATTATCAATAGAAAGATTATTGTTGTCGATAGTTGGGATGGTATAGCGCTAAAGTCCGCGCAAAAATCCGGCAAAGCGCAACAGCCCATCAGGCC
>JAIYEB010000285.1 GCA_027487195.1 Hyphomicrobiales bacterium
TCTTAAATGGTGGGCGCGCTAGGGATCGAACCTAGGACCCGATGATTAAGAGTCATCTGCTCTACCAACTGAGCTACGCGCCCGTCGGGTCGGTCGAGGACCAACCCGAAGAGCGGCGGAACTAGCAGAGGGTTTGCTGGCTGTCCAGTCTTCTGCACCTGTTTTGGTGAACGCTCTGCAGGAACTGCAAAAACCGGGCTTTGGTCCCGGCCCTTGCCGCTTTAGGCCAGCCAATCAGACCTGCTCGTCAACCTTGACCTGATCCGAGTGTTGGGCATGCAGCCGCTTTGAGGCGGCCATTTGCTGGATGCGTCCAACCGCTGCGACATAGGCCTTGGCGGAGGCCACAAGCGTATCGGGATCGGCCGAGCGGCCGGTGACCTGTCGCCCGGTCGCTGCATCTTCCAGCCGTACCGACACTTCAGCCTGCGCGTCTGTACCCTCGGTGACGGCATGGACCTGATAGAGCAGGAGCTTGGCGTCATGCGGCACAATCGCCTTGATGGCGTTGAATGTGGCATCGACCGGGCCGTTGCCGGTGGCCTGAACGGTCTGGTGATGGCCAGCAACATCGAGCGTCAACGTCGCAGACTGCGGGCCCATGGTGCCGGCAATGACGGTGAGCGCGCGCACCTTGAGCCGGTCAGACTGGGCGATGCCGTCATCGACAAGCGCTTCAATGTCTTCGTCATAGATGTGCTTCTTGCGATCCGCGAGCGCCTTGAAGCGCACGAACGCGTCTTCGATCTGGTTGTCGCCAAACTCGTAGCCAAGCTGGCGCAGCTTGTCCTTGAAGGCGGCGCGGCCTGAATGCTTGCCCATGACGAGCGAGGTTTTCTGAACGCCAACGGATTCCGGCGTCATGATCTCGTAGGTCTGCTGGTTCTTCAGCATGCCATCCTGATGGATGCCGGATTCATGCGCGAATGCGTTCCGGCCAACGATGGCCTTGTTGAACTGGACCGGGAAGCTCGATGCGGCCGAGACGAGCTTTGAGGCGCGCATCAGCATGCGGGTATCAATGCCACACTCCCAGGGCAGGCTGTCGCCGCGCGTCTTCAGCGCCATCACGATCTCTTCAAGGGCTGCATTGCCGGCGCGCTCGCCAAGCCCGTTGATGGTGCATTCGATCTGGCGTGCGCCGCCCGCAAGGCCCGCCAGCGAGTTGGCAACGGCGAGGCCAAGGTCATCGTGGCAATGGGCGGAGAAGACGGCCTTGTCGGCGTTCGGCACCCGCTCACGCACGGCCCGGAACATGGCCTGATATTCGTCCGGCGTGGCATAGCCCACCGTATCCGGCAGGTTGATCGTGGTTGCGCCAGCCCGGATCGCGGTTTCGACGCAACGGCACAGATAATCGATCGGTGTGCGTGTTGCGTCCATCGCCGACCATTCGACATCATCGATCAGGTTGCGGGCACGCTCAACGGTCGCTGCGATGATCTCGATGACCTGATCCTCGGTCTTCCGCATCTGGTGGGCGAGATGGATGGGCGATGTCGAGACGAAGGTGTGGATGCGCCCACGCCGGGCCACCCGCACAGCTTCAGCGGCTCGATCAATGTCAGCTGGGATGGCGCGGGCAAGCCCTGCAACGATGGATGTTTTCAGCCGCTTTGCAATGGCATGGACGGCTTCGAAATCACCATCCGACGCAATCGGAAAACCCGCTTCGATGACATCGACGCCCATGGCATCAAGCAGATCGGCAATCTCGAGCTTTTCTTCAAACGACATGGTTGCGCCGGGTGACTGCTCACCGTCGCGCAGTGTGGTGTCAAAGATAACGATGCGGTCCTTGGTTGCGGACGTCATGGGAAACCTCAAAGTGTTGCGCGGCTTGCGCTATGTCGGGAGGGAGGTCGCTGCATCGTCCCCTGAAGGCCCAGGCCACAGCCCGGACGGCCCTCAGGGGCAGCTAAGAAGAAGCGCGCAAAGGATCGTGGCCGCAGAGGCGGCAGACGATGCAGGTGTGCGGCGCGCTTGGGTCACGGGACCTCTTTACCTTCTGAGTGTTCCATTCGTATGCGAATCGTGGATCACGCACAAGATGGGGATGACGGGCTTTGCTGAGGCTCTATGTTCCTTCGGATAGGCGACACGGGAGAGCGTGATATGAAGACCCTTTGGATTGCAGGCGCCATTGTGATTGGATCGACGTTTCCGGTTCTGGCCTGCGCAGAGCGTGCCGAGCGTACGATCGAAGTGGTGCGCAAGGACATCGCAGATCAAAACGTCTCGCAGGGCGTTGGCAACCGCCTGATCGGCGAACTGCAACAGGCTGCCGCGGCCTGCCGCGCTGGCAGAACCCGCGATGGCGAGGCAACACTTACGCGGATCCAGCGGACCTACAATTATCGCTGAGGATATCCGCTTCTTCAGGGCCTTGCTCATGCACAATTTGCGCTGACAGCGCCCGCCGGTGCGTTGGCCCTCGGGGGAATCGAAGCTATACATGCGCCGTTCACGTCGGCGTGAATACGTTCAATCTGCTGCGATGTCGGGTCGTCCGGTCGGCATCGCGTTCATGCTCGGACATTTGGTTCTCGGGAGAACTTGAAATGATTCTTCGCAAAGTCCTCGTCACAGCTTCTGCGTTGACGCTGGCTCTTTCGCCGATGGCCGCATTCGCGCAGCCCGCTCCGGCACAGACGCAGACACCGGCCCAGCCCGCGCGCCCTGCAGCGCCTGCACCGGCCACAACAGCGCCTGCTGCTCCTGCAGCCCCCGCGCCTGCGCGCCCCACGGCGCCCGCACCTGCCGCAACCGCGCCTGCCGCTCCTGCAGCGCCTGTCGCAACACCCGCGCGCCCGGCAGCGCCCGCCGCACCAGCGGCTGCAGCCCCCGCCGCCCCCGCTGCAACGCCGGCCCGCCCGGCTGCAGGCCAGGCCGCGCTGATCAACATCAACACGGCCTCGCTGCAGGACCTTCAGGAACTGCCGCAGATTGGCCCGGCACGCGCGCAAGCCATCATTGCAGCCCGCACGACACGGCCGTTTGCCTCGTTTGAAGACCTTGTCCAGCGCGGCACGCTGCCGTCCAATGCCGAAGCAGCGATCCGCGACAAGGTTCGCTTCCGCTAGGGTCTCGAAGACAGCGGTCCGGAGCGCTGGTCCGATAGCGGGCCAGAACTCCTGGACAGCGACCCCTCCAGCGCATGCAACAAAAAAGGGCGGACATTGTCCGCCCTTTTTCATGTCCGGAGTGAACGAGAACTACAGTCTCAGCGTGCCTTCGGCAACGATCACGGCAGCCCCGCCAATGCGTGTGGCGGTCAGCCGGCCCGCCGAAAGCTCGACCTCCAGCCTGACCAGGCTCGGCCGCCCCATCTCCACACCCTGCTCGATCATCACGACGTGGCGGCCGCCGCTGCGGGCCTCAAAGCGCGCGATCACGCCGGCGAAGGCGGCTGCCGCCGACCCGGTCGCGGGATCCTCGTTGATGCCTGCTGAAGGATCAAACATGCGCGCGCGATAGGCTGCGCCATCTCCCTCAAGTGAGGTGTAGAGATAGGCGCCGTGGGTTCCGAAGACGCTGTCCCAGACGCTGGCGTTTGGCCTGCAACGGTGCAGCGCCTCGCGATCGCGCACAGGCACGAACGTGAATGGGACACCAGCGCTCATCACGGTCGGCTTATGATAGCCAAAACCGATATCGCTCGCCATGATGCCGAGGGCCAGCGCAATCTTGTCGCGCGGCGGTGCCAGACCGGTATCACCGGCCAGTTTCGGCACGTCGAACTCCGCCGTCGTTGCCTTGCCAGGCCGAATGATGACGCCACAGCGGATCGGGCCAATTTCTTCTTCAAGGACGATGATCGCCTCGCGCTCTTCATCAACGCCGAACTTGAGGCCGGCGAGCAGAACAGCGGCCCCAACTGTGGGGTGGCCGGCAAACGGCAGTTCGCGATTGGGTGTGAAGATGCGGATGCGCGCGTTGTGAACCGGATTTTGCGGCTTCAGCACAAACACTGTCTCAGACAGGTTGAACTCGCGAGCGATGGCCTGCATGTCCTGGCCCGTCAGGGCATCGGCGTCGTGGACAACACCGAGCGGATTTCCCGCAAGCGCCCTATCCGTAAAAACGTCTAGGGTATGAAACGACAATCGGCGCATAAAGCCCCCTGGTGCAGGATGTGGCGGGTAGCCCGGAGCGACGGCTGGCGCAAGCCTTTCAAGGCGTTTGCGACAGTGTAGCGGCCAGATAGGCTTTTACAAAGTCCGGCATATCAAGCCCAGTGGTCTGGTCGATGTGGGTGATGATCCTCACAGCATCAAGCTCCGGCTCCTTGTCCTCGCTCAGATGTCGCTCGGCGCGCGCCAGGAGCTCTGATCCGGTCATGGGCAGATCGAAGCGGCAAAAGCAGGCAAGACGCCCGAGCTCGCTCACAAGTGTCCAATTGCGAAAAGCGGGCAGTTCATGGGCCAGCAGGCCGAGTTCCTCGTTCAACTCCCGCACCACATTGCCTTCAATGTCGAAATGCCCGTCCGCTCGAAGGTCGGTCTCATCGAGCGAGCCGGCAGGGGGATACCAACGCCCGCCATTGGCGGTCCATGCTGCCATTCTGCCGACGAGCACGCCGCCATCCCTGGGGTGAAGCGCTGGCATGGCAAAGGCGTTCGCTGCGCTGCCCGGAAAGCCCATGGCTCTGTAGTGAAGGTAGCTTGCATAGTCGGTTTCGACCATGTCGCCCGTGACCGTGCCATTGCTGTCGCTGAGGCTGGTCAACAGGAAGAATCGTCCATTGAAGAGCCTGGGCTTTTGAATGAGCGCCCTTGCCCATGCGTCCTTGATCGCCTGGCGATGCTCGATTGCAAAGTCGAAGGGCGCGCTGGTCAATCGCAACGCAATCGACTTGACGTTGACGGGCGAGAGAGGCGTGAGCTTCATGATCAGCGCCGTGCCACGGCTTTTGACAACGCGCAATGATTGGCGGCTTTGCAATGTTGTTTTAGTGCAAGAAAGCGCGCCCAATGCTCCCGGTTTCTGGATCCTGAGCCACAATTGGCAGATCAGGTTTTGAACACCCATCAACGTTTGTGCAGAGATCGAGCCGTGACGTTGTCAGCCTTGCGCTGGCGCGCCTGCCATGCGAACCGTTAGAAAATTCGAGGAAACTTTATGCCAAGCCCAATTACAAACGTCGAAGATCTGCGGATTCTGGCCCAGCGTCGCGTGCCGCGCATGTTCTACGACTATGCAGACTCCGGGGCGTGGACGGAAAGCACCTACCGCGCAAACACCAGCGATTTTGCCCGGATCAAGTTGCGCCAGCGCGTTGCGGTCGACATGCGCAATCGCACGCTTGAGACGACGATGCTCGGCCAGAGCTACAAGATGCCGCTTGCGCTGGCACCAACCGGCCTGACGGGCATGCAGCATGCCGATGGCGAGATCCTGGCTGCCCGCGCTGCTGCCCGCCACGGCGTTCCTTTCACGCTGTCGACCATGTCGATCTGCTCCATTGAGGATCTGGCGGAGGACAGTTCGAGCCCGTTCTGGTTCCAGCTCTATGTGATGAAGGATCGCGACTTCATTGGTCGCCTGATCGATCGCGCCAAGGCTGCCAAATGCTCGGCGCTGGTGCTGACGCTTGATCTGCAGATCATTGGCCAGCGCCACAAGGACATCAAGAACGGGCTGTCCGCTCCGCCCAAGCTCACCATCCCGAACATCATCAACATGATGACGAAGCCGCGCTGGTGCCTGGGTATGCTGGGGACGAAGCGTCGTGGGTTTGGCAACATCGTTGGCCACGTCAAGGGCGTGTCCGACATGAAGAACCTGTCGGCCTGGACCGCCGAGCAGTTCGACCCGGCTCTGAACTGGTCCGATGTCGCATGGATCAAGGAGCGCTGGGGCGGCAAGCTGATCCTCAAGGGCATTCTCGATGTTGAGGATGCGCGCATGGCGGCCAAGACCGGCGCAGATGCGATCATTGTTTCCAATCACGGTGGTCGCCAGCTCGATGGTGCGCCCTCGTCGATTTCGCTCCTGCATGAGATCGTTCAGGAAGTCGGCGACCGCATGGAAGTCTACATCGATGGCGGCATTCGCTCCGGCCAGGACGTGCTGAAATCCGTCGCGCTTGGCGCGCGTGGCGCGTTCATTGGACGTGCGTTCCTGTATGGGCTCGGCGCCGGTGGCGAACAGGGCGTGGTCACCTGCCTTGATATCGTCAGGAAAGAGCTGGACGTCACCATGGCGCTATGCGGGCGGCGCGACATTGCAACCGTTGACCGCGATATCATCGCTGAAAATCCGTTTGGACCGACCTATCGCGACCAATAGCCCGCTGGGGCCCATCCGCACGAAGGCTCACTTCCCAAACCGCTGTTCAGGCGTCACGCTCCCTCAGATGGAGGTGTGATGTCGAACGGTATTTCAACCAGCCGGGGCTCGATCCGGCGGTTCTTTGCCATGGGTTTCGGGTTCTGGGGGGCGGAGCGCAAGGTCCTGGCATGGCTTTCAAGCGCCGCTCTCATCTTTTTGACGTTCGGCGCGCTTGGATTTCAGGTGGCGCTGAACACGTGGAACCGCGACTTCTTTGACGCGCTGGAACAACGCGACGCGGCACGGCTTTTCATCGAGTTGCAGAGCTTCCTGTTTATCATCGCCGCCGGCGTGCTTGTTGCATTCTGCTTTGTCATCGCCCGCATGAGCCTGCAGATCCGCTGGCGGGAATGGATGGTGCGCCATCTCGTGTCGCGCTGGCTCAATCACGCGCACGCCTACCAGCTTGAAGTCGTCGATGGCGATCATGCCAACCCCGAGTTTCGCCTCGTCACGGATGTCCAGCGCGCGACAGAATCCTTCATCGAGTTTTCCATCGGCTTCCTGTCGGCGATACTGACGGCCTCGGCCTTCATCGGTGTACTTGTCGTTGTCGGAGGCGGCATTGACGTGCCGATTGGCAGCGGTGTTGTGCACATTCCAGCCTACATGCTGATCGCGGCCATCCTGTATTCCGGCCTTGCGACGTTGCTGATGTTTGTTCTTGGCCAGCCGCTCGTTGGCCAGACCGAGCGCAAGAACCAGGCCGAGGCTGAACTGCTTTATGCCCTGACGCGCACACGCGAAAACGCCGAGGCCATTGCGCTTGGCGGTGGGGAGGCGCGCGGGCGCGAGCGGATCGACCAGCGCGTGTTTGAGGTGGTCACGCAGTGGATGGGTCTGATGCGTCGGCAGGCCCAGCTCACAGGCGTTTCCAGCGCCAATGGCGTGTTGCTTGGCGTGGTGCCGCTGCTGCTGCTCGCACCACGCTATGTGGCGGGTGACATGACGCTCGGCCAGCTCATGCAGCTCGCCTCCGCATTTTCGTTCGTGGTCGTCGCCTTGAACTGGTTCTTTGATAACTTTCAAAAAATCGCCGAGTGGAGCGCGTCGCTCAACCGCGTGGTCCATCTCCTTGATGCGATCGTTGCAGCCGAGGCCAAGTCTGCTGACACATCCCGGATCCGGATTGAACGGGTCGAAGGGGAAGAGCTGCGCTTAAAGGACGTGCAGGTCACGCTTGATTCCGGGCGCGTCGTCATCGGCGATGCCGATGCGGTGCTCCGGCGCGGAGAACGGGTCTTGATCGAAGGCGCCACGGGTGTTGGCAAGAGCATGCTCGTGCGTGCCATTGCCGGCCTGTGGCCGTGGGGGTCGGGGCTCATTGAAATTCCAAAGGGCATGAAGCTGATGGTGTTGCCGCAGCATGCCTACCTTCCAACAGGGACACTCAAGGCGCTCGCAACCTACCCATCAGCGCCCGAGGATATTCCGGATGCCGATGTGATTTCGGCCCTTGAGAAGGTTGGCCTTGGCCACCGTGTCGGCGAGCTTGCCAATGAGGAGAAATGGGAGGCTGGTCTGTCGGAGGCAGAACAGCAACGGTTTGGTTTCGTGCGCATCCTGCTCGCAAAGCCAGACCTTCTGATCATTGATGAAGCGACATCCGCGCTGGATGTGACGGACGAACTCGCCCTGTTTCGCACGCTCCGCGAAGAATTGCCGCAGACAGGTCTCCTGACCATTGGCCAGCATGCGGAGCTTGAGTCCGTTCATGATCGCAAGATGACGCTTGCGCTTGCGGACGGGGGAGCTGCGGCGCATCTCAGACCAGAGCGCGCGCGGACTGTTCGCCAGCCGACCAAGCCCGAGCGTTCCGCCCCGCGCACGCTGGCGTCGTTCTTCAACCTGCGCCCCTGGTAGGTCTCAGGCGCTCACAATGTCTGAGTAAGCGTAGCCCTGCAGGTACAAAAGCGCGGTCAGATCCGAATGATCGATGCGAACGTCTGCAGCCTGTGCAACGGCGGGTTTGGCGTGCGCGGCA
>JAIYEB010000052.1 GCA_027487195.1 Hyphomicrobiales bacterium
AAGCTCATGGCCTACAAGGATGAGTATGAGGTTGCGCGCCTTTACGCCGACCCTGCCTTCAAGGCGCAGCTTGAAGCACAGTTTGGCAGCTACAAGAGCCTGGAGTTCCATCTCGCACCACCGATGCTGTCCAGGATCAACCCCGCGAACGGCGAGCCGATCAAGCGCGCGTTCGGCCCGTGGATGCTGACGGCGTTCACGCTGCTGGCAAAGCTCAAGGGCTTGCGCGGAACCAGGCTTGATGTGTTCGGCTATACCCACGAACGCCGGACGGAGCGCCGCCTGATCGTCGAATACATGGCCATGCTTGACCAGTTCGCAGCCGAGTTGACGCCGGCAAACCATGCGACCGCCGTCGCGCTTGCATCGATCCCGGAGAAGATCCGCGGCTTTGGTCATGTCAAGGAGCGCCACCTCAAGGAGGCGGAAGCCGAGCGCGCAACTCTGATGGCCGCCTTCATCTCAGGTGTTGCGCCTGAGTTACGCCAGGCCGCAGAGTAACCATGACAGGACGTTGGCTGCAGCCAACGTCTTGACGACCCAGGCGATAGCGCCGCAAGGATGGTGTTCACCTTCCTTTACGCGTGCACAGATGCCCCTCTATCGCTCCGCTGCTTTCGGACTGGCCTTGATGCTCTCGACAGCATCGGTCAACGCGATTGAGCTTCGCCAATCGTGGGATGCGCTTGAGGACGGCGTCGCTGTCACAGCGCCCATCCTGCCTGCGGGCACAAATGCGCTGGTGCTGCCGCCTGATCAGGAACAAGACGCCGCAATCGCGCAGCCGTTGCCGGAAGCGCCCGTTGCGGAAGTCCCCCCGGCTCAGGCACCAAATGCGTCCACGCCGGCCGCGCAAGCTGAAGTTCTTGCAGCGCCCGCTGACCAGGCGTCCCTTTTGCGCGAGGCGCTCACGCGTTTGATGCAGGCCCCGGAGCCAGGACAGCGAAGCCCGCTTGCATTGACACAAACCGTACGCGACGCTCTCCAGACATTTTACGCGGCGCGTGACTTTACACCTGCGTTTGCAACAGAAACCGGATTTGGCGAGACAGCGCGAAGGGTGATTGCCCGGTTTGCGGAAGCACGCCGCGACGGACTTGATCCGGGTGACTATACCCGCGCAGGGCTGTTGGTCACGGGAAGCACAGCAGACGCCATTGCCCAGCGCGAGCTGGCTTTCGCTGAGGTGCTTCTGGCCTATGCCCGGCATGCTTCAGGTGGCCGGGTTGATCCATCGCGGGTTGATGCACGCCACGTGACAGTACGCCCGCCCTTCCTCGCGCCGTCCGCAGTGCTTCAGGATATGGCGTCAACAACGGATGCCGATGGGTTGCTTTCAAGCTTCCATCCGCAGCATGCCGGGTTTCAGGCACTGCGAAATCACCTCGCCGCAGCGCTTGATGCGCAGACAACGCGACCACCGGCCCTGTCGCAGCGGTTCCCTCAGGGCCCCGCGCTTCGCTCAGGCATGGCTGATCCGCGCGTCGCGATTTTGCGCCAGCGCCTGTCGGTGGCCGCGCGCGATGGCGGGGACGTGATGGACGCGGCGTTGGTGGCTGCTGTCCGCGCCTTCCAGTCAAGCCGTGGGCTTGATGTGACGGGCATCGTCGGACCGCAGACCGTGCGCGCGCTGAACGCTGATATCTCTCCGCCGGTTGATCGGCGCATTGCGGATCTGACCGCGAATATGGAGCGCTGGCGTTGGCTGCCGCGCGAGCTTGGCAATCACCACGTCTGGGTCAACATCCCGGAATATCTCGTGCGGGTACGTTCCTCCGGCGCGACCACGTATGAGGGTCGTGTGGTGGTCGGCAAGCTGGACACACCAACGCCTGTCTTCTCCGATGAGATGGAGTATCTCGTCGTCAACCCATCCTGGACCGTGCCGCCGACGCTCGTGCGCACCCAGATGATGCCGCTTCTGCAGTCCGACCCGGCTGCCCTTGCCCGCCGTGGCATTGAGGTCGTGCGCAACCGCAATGGCGGGGTCAGCTTCCGTCAGCCCCCGGGTGAGCGCAACGCGCTGGGGCGGGTGAAGTTCATGTTCCCGAACAGTCATGCCGTGTACCTGCACGACACACCGGCCCGTGCCTATTTCGGCCACACCCGCCGCGCCTACTCCGCCGGTTGCGTGCGCGTGGAGCATCCCGGTCGATTTGCCGATGCTGCATTCTCGAATGAAGAGAACATCAACGGTCGCCGCATCGAGGGGCTTTATGGCCCATCCGAGCGCACACTACGGCTGCGAAACCGTTTTCCGGTTCATCTCGTCTACTTCACGAATTTCGTGCAGGCCGACGGAACGCTGGGCTCAGCCGAGGACATTTACGGCTTTCATAGCCGGCTGAAAGAACTGCTGGACCTGACCTGATCACAGAAGCCTGAAGCGCAGCAACAGATTGCGTTGCAGCGCGTTGAAGTTGTCATCGGACATGATCGTCACGATCACACCGCCGTCAGGCGACGTATGGACGGCCATAGCTTCCATGTTATCGACCGCGTGATCGAGCCCAGCTTCGAGGAGAACAGATCCGGTGAGCGATGCTCCGGGTCTCAGGCTCGCAGCTTCGAAACGGCGCACTCGCATCCAGACGCCAAATGGCAGGCGCACGCGACGCTCGAGCAGCAGAAAATCGCCATTGGGCAATGTGGCGAGGTCGGTTGCGGAAAACCCGTCAGGCTTCAACGAGAACTCTCCCGCGAGCGGCCCCCCGACGATCCATCCCGGAACCTCCGCCATGCCACGCGGAGGGTCTTCGGCAATCAGGATCAGAGCGCCACGTTGCGGACTGGTGCGACTTGCAAACGCCATCGCCTCAATGCCGCGCGCGCGTGCAAGCGAACGCACCGCGTCGGGCGTCGAAACCAATGTTGGTATCGCCGTCAGACCTCCGGACAGGGCGTAGGACAGGACACGGTTGGCATTCTCGAAAGCCACGAGCGCCTGGCCGTCGCGCACGGTCAAGGCCTCGGCGTCGCCTGGCGGACGCCCCGTAAGCAGACTGCCATCCAGCGCGCGCATGGGGCACAGACGCACACTCCCGAGCCCGGTCGGGACCTCGCCATCCGTGGTCAGCGTCCCCTCGACCCAGATCCCGGCATCAGAAACGGCCAGAAGTTTGCGTCCGGTCGCATCAAGAGACATGCCGGAGATGCCACCAAAGCCCGTATCGGACGAGGTGAGTTCAAGACCGCCAATCCACTCCAGCCCGCCAAAGCGGCGTTCATTCGCAGCACCGTGCTTGAAGCCGTTCAGCCTGCGAGCCTCGACCGCAATCGGGACCGGTTCCGGCGGAAGGTCGCGCGGCTTTGAAAACGCCAGCGCATCACCCGCAAACGGCAGCGCCAGCGCGGAACCGAGCAGCGCCCGCCGGCTTAAGGTTGTCAACGCAGCCCCGATATGAAGCTTGAGATCGGCGGGCCCCAGACATCTTCGCCGCCGCCAGCGAAAAGCGAGTGCCCGTCGGAACCATACGCGGGGAGCATGACCATACGGCCATTGCCACCGCCGGCGCGGAAGCTCGCGAACATGGCCTCGGCAAGTTCGGGACCAAAGAAGCTATCGTTCCTGGTGTAGAGCCAAAGCGTTGGAATCCGGGCACCGGCAAAACGGCTGACACCGCTGACGAGCGCATCCGGCGTGCAATTTGATCCAACGACACCTGGCCCCGGAGGTTGTCGGCCGCCACGCCCGCCGGCCACATTCACAACGCCCGAGACCCCTGCCGGATTTCCGGCTGCGAATGCAAGGGACGCCCATCCACCTGCTGAGTGACCAACAATCAGCGTGCCGGTTTGCGCAATACCAGGGGTGCTCCTGAGATGGGTCAAAACGGCGGCGATATCCTCGGCACCTCTGCGCCCGGCAGAGGCATAATCCGGGTTCGAGCAACTGCCATAGGTTTCAGCCCAGCCCCCGGTCGACGCGCCATATCCGCGGCGTTGGGGAAATGCGACGGCGTAGCCGCGCCGAAGAAAGTAGCGCGCAACACCGCTTGTGCAACGCCAGGGCTCCATGCCCGCACGCGCGGAAGCATTCGCAGGCGAGCCATGGTTCACAATCACAAGGGGTACAGCGCCTGCGCGTTCCGGCATGCAAAGGCGTGTGTTGAGTTGCGCGCCAGCCGGGCCCGGCACGGAAAGCACGCTCTCGCGCGTTCCCCCGTCCTGGGCGAACGCTTGGGTCGAAAGCGCCAGTGCCAGACCAAAGGTCAATGCACAAAGACGCCTCATGCTGCTTTACGCCTGCGCGTTCGACCGCCTCCAGACGCGGTTTCCTCAAACAATTCAGCAAGCTTTTCAGTCATGACGCCGCCAAGCTCCTCGGCGTCAACGATCGTGACGGCACGCCGGTAATAACGGGTCACGTCATGACCAATGCCGATGGCGATCAGTTCCACAGGTGAGCGGGTCTCGATCTCTTCAATGACCACACGCAAATGGCGCTCAAGATAATTGCCCGGATTGACGGACAGTGTTGAATCATCAACCGGCGCGCCATCGGAGATCATCATGAGGATCTTGCGCGCCTCGGGCCTGAACAGCAGCCGCTTGTGCGCCCAATCCAGCGCCTCGCCGTCGATGTTCTCCTTCAGGAGCCCTTCGCGCATCATCAGCCCGAGGTTCTTCTTGGCTCGCCGCCACGGAGCATCGGCCGATTTGTAGATGATATGGCGCAAATCATTGAGCCGGCCGGGCGCTGGAAGCTTACCGGACTGTAGCCAGGTCTCGCGTGACTGCCCGCCCTTCCACGCCCGTGTGGTGAAACCGAGGATCTCCACCTTCACGCCGCACCGCTCCAGCGTGCGCGCCAGAATGTCGGCACAGGTCGCAGCCACTGTAATGGGCCGGCCGCGCATGGATCCTGAATTGTCGATCAGAAGCGTCACGACCGTATCGCGAAAATCCGTGTCGCGCTCCTGCATGAACGACAGCGCCGACATGGGATCGGTGACGACACGAGGCAGGCGCCGCGGATCAAGCGTGCCTTCTTCGAGATCGAAATCCCATGACCGACTTTGCTGGGCGAGCAAACGCCTCTGCAGGCGGTTTGCAAGCCGCGAGACCACGCCACCCAGGCTTTGCAACTGCTTGTCGAGGTAGCTGCGAAGCCGTTCCAGCTCTTCAGCATCACACAGATCTTCGGCGTCGATGGTTTCGTCAAACCGCAGCGTATAGGCCTTGTAGTCCATGCGGTTCTGGTCGTTCAGACCGTGATTGGGCGGTCGGCGCGGCTCGCCCGGCTCTTCCGCGTCAGCAGCGTCGGCGTCCATGTCGACATCGTCGCTTTCGCCTTCACTGGCTTCAACCTCGCCAGCCTCCTGCTTGTCCGAGCTCTGCTCGGTGCGCTCGCTCGACATGTTCTCGGCGTCTTCGGCCTGATCGCCCTGCTCAGCCTGCTCGCCACCCTCATCGCCATCATCAGGCGCCGTTTCTGGGTCCGGATTTTCTTCCGCATCGCCGCCAAGCTCATCGGCCATATCAAGGTGCGCAATCATGTCGCGCACGAGAGAGGCAAAGCGGCGCTGATCGCCGACGACATCGAGCATGTTCTTCAGGTCAGGCCCGGCCTTGAGCGCAATATGGGACCGCCAAAGGTCGACCATCTTCTGTGCTGCCGGCGGTGGCTTCGCGCCGGTCAGCGCCTCGCGCACCATAAGCGCAACAGCATCTTCCAGTGGAGCATCCACCTGTGCGTTGATCTCGTGGTAGTTCCCGCGCTTGTACTTGTCGTCAAGCATGGCGCCAAGGTTCAGCGCCGTGCCTTCCATGCGCCGTGCGCCGATGGCCTCAACCCGGGCCTGTTCGACAGCATCATATATGGCCTGGGCATTTGGCCCTTCCGGGCGCAATTGGCGGTGGGTCTTGGGATCGTGACACGCCAGGCGCAGCGCCATGGAATCCGCGTGTCCGCGCAGGATGGCAATATCTTCGACGGACATGCGCCTGGCCGGCTCAGGCAACCGAGCCTTGTCAGGCCCGATCAGGTTGGGCTTGTCGGCAGCATAAGTGATGGTCAATTCGGGCGCGCGCGCAATCGCACGCATCGTGACAGCCACCGCCTTCTTGAGCGGCTCGGTTGGCGATGGCTTCTGGCCAGGCTTTGGATTGGAATTGGAGACCATGGGATCAGTCGACGCCCCCGGAAAGTTCGAAGACCCAAGTCATTGCCTTGGCAGGTCTTTCCTGGGCAGGTCTTTCCTGGGCATGTTTTTCCTGGGCAGGTCTTTCCAGCGACGTCACTGGCATATCGTTTGGCCTCCCCTGACGTGCACCGACGCTGGTATCCTACGCTGGCGAGTTCCACAGCGCCAACACGACCCGCTCACGACGCGATCTCCTTGCGGAAAATGTGATTCCGGTGTCCGCGCGGGGTGTCCTCGATCACCCCGATTTCCCGGAAGCCAAGCCCAGCGTAAAATCGCGGAGCCTGAAAATCGAAGGTGTTCAGCGTGACCGTTGTGCACCCGCGCCGGCGCCCCTCGGATTCGGCCATGGTCATCAAGCGGGTACCGATGTTCTGGCCGCGCAACTGTTCATCGATCCAAAGCATGTCGACGAACAGGTCGTCTTTGGTCGCATACGCGATGATACCGCCAACGATGCGTCCGTCCTCACGAACCGAGATGGCCAGCGAGGAGCGCTTGCGCTTGCCGAGCACGCGATCATTAAAGGCGCGAAGACCGGTCCCAACCGCACGCTTGGTCGGGCCGAGTTCCCGTTCGACCACGACCTCGACCATGTTCGCCTCAGCTCAACGCCACATTGACTGCGCTTTCCGGCAGTTCCTTGCCAAAGGCGCGCTGATAAAACTCGGCGATGTCCTTGCGCTCCTGCTCGTCGCACTTGTTCAGGAACGTAACCCGGAAGGCAAAGCCCAGATCCCCGAAGATCTGCGCGTTTTCCGCCCAGGTCAGCACCGTCCGCGGACTCATCACAGTTGAGATGTCGCCGTTCATGAACGCATTGCGCGTCAGATCCGCGACCCGAACCATCTTGGAGACGATGTCCTTTGGCTGCTTCGACTTCTTCAGGACGATCTCGACCTCCTTGTCATGGGGGAGGTAATTAAGCGTCGTCACGATCGACCAGCGGTCCATCTGACCCTGATTGATCTGCTGCGTGCCGTGGTAAAGGCCAGTGGTATCACCAAGACCGACTGTGTTGGCCGTTGCAAACAGGCGGAAATAGGGGTGGGGCGTAATCACGCGCTTCTGATCAAGCAGTGTCAGACGACCTGAGACTTCAAGCACGCGCTGAATGACGAACATCACATCCGGCCGACCGGCATCGTACTCATCAAACACCAGCGCCACATTGTTCTGCAGCGCCCAGGGCAACATGCCATCGACGAACTTCGTGATCTGCTTGCCGTTCTCGACCACGATCGCGTCCTTGCCGACGAGATCGATGCGCGAGACGTGGCTGTCCAGGTTCACGCGCACACATGGCCAGTTGAGCCGCGCCGCGACCTGCTCGATATGGGTCGACTTGCCGGTGCCGTGGTAGCCCGTGATCATGACGCGCCGGTTGTGCGCAAAGCCCGCCAGGATGGCCAGCGTGGTGTCGCGATCAAACAGATAGTCCGGATCAAGATCCGGCACATGCTCTTCACGAACGGAATAGGCTGGCACTTCAAGATCGCTGTCGATCCCGAATAGCTGGCGCACGCTGACCTTGATGTCGGGCGT
>JAIYEB010000416.1 GCA_027487195.1 Hyphomicrobiales bacterium
ACGGCGGGCGGGCTATACGTTTGTGCCTTAGGTGCGCTGACGGATGGCGCGCATCATGTAGGTGTCGAACGAGTAGTCCGAGATCTGGTTGTACAGATAGAACTCGTTGCGGAAGGCAACGGCTGAATCGTACATCCGCTTGAACGGTGCGTTCTGGGCGCTGACTTCAGCGTAGAGCGCAATCGCTTCACGATAGATGCCGTCGAGAACTTCCGTCGGGAACGGACGAAGCTGCGTGCCGGCACCGACCAGACGGCGCAGGGCGGCGGCGTTGCGGGCATCATACATCGCCATCATCTGCGAGTTGCCGTAGGCGGCAGCCGCTTCGAGAATGGCCTTGTAGCCTGCCGGGAGCTCGTTCCACTTGGCCTGGTTGGTCATGAGGTGCAGCACCGAAGAGCCTTCCTGCCAACCCGGGTAGTAATAGAACGGCGCGACGCGCTGGAAGCCGAGCTTCTCGTCATCGTAGGCGCCAACCCACTCGCCGGCATCGATCGTGCCACGCTCGAGCGCCGGGTAGATGTCGCCGCCAGCAAGCTGCTGGGGAACAACGCCAACGCGCTGGATGACGCGGCCGGAGAAGCCGCCGATGCGCATGCGCAGGCCGCGCATGTCTTCCAGCGTGCGGATTTCGCGACGGAACCAGCCACCCATCTGGGTGCCCGTGTTGCCGGCCGGGAAGGCGACGATCGAGGCTGCGTTGAAGAAGTCCTGAATGATGCCGTTGCCGCCGCCCTGGTAGAGCCAGGCGTTCTGCGAGCGCTGGCCCATGAGGAACGGAACCGAGGTCGCGAGACCGAAGGTGGGGTCGCGGCCGAAATTGTAGAACGCCGCAGTGTGCGACATTTCAACGGTGCCGCGCGAGACGGCGTCGACCGACTCAAGGCCGGGAATGATTTCACCAGCGCCGAAGGGCTGGATGACGAAGCGGCCATCGGTCATGTCCGAGACATACTTCGCGATCAGTTCGGCAGTGCCATAGATGGTGTCGAGCGACTTCGGGAAACCCGAGGTCAGACGCCAACGGATCTGCGGGCTGGACTGCGCAATCGCGGGGGCGGCGACGGCGGTGGTTGCGGCGCCAACGGCAGCCACTTTCAGGAATTGACGACGCTTCATTCGTTCCTCCGGTTTTGATGTTCCCAGGGAGTGCTGATCCGGCGAACGAACCGCAGCCCCCGAACGTGAGCAGTTAGTGCTCTGACGCGGAGCTTCAATACCTGAAACGCATAGCTGTGCGAGTCTTTCCTTACGTCTTAAGACTAAATTTTTTCAGGGCTGGCGAGGGCAATCAAAGTGTCGATCGCCAGGTGCGCCTCGAGATGGGTTGCAAGCGCATCGAGGGTGCTCTCGAGCCTCGCTGTGTGGTCGATGCCATCCGATTGCCCCCCAAGGCGTCTGATGAACCCTGCGCGCCATTCGGCCGCATCAAAGAGGCCATGAAGATAGGTGCCGCAGATCTGGCCATCTGCCGCTCCAGCGCCCTCAAAAACCCCGCCCTCCAGCACAAGGAAGGGGGCTTTTGTGCCTGGGCCAATCGTGCGCCCGACATGCATCTCATAGCCTGAAACCGGGGCACCGGTGCGCGGGTCAATGCCGCGCACTTCGCTGAGCGTCTTGTCGGTGGTCAAAACAGTCTCGACATCGAGAAGACCAAGGCCCTGCACGGCGCCGGGCTCGCCTTCAATCCCCTCGGGATCCGAGATGCTGCGACCGAGCATCTGATACCCCCCGCACAATCCGAGAACCCGCCCCCCGCGTTGAGCGTGCGCCACAATCTGCGCATCCCAGTGTCGCCGACGCAGAGTTGCGAGGTCCGCAATCGTTGCTTTTGAGCCCGGCAGGAGGATCAGATCAGCATCTTCGGGCATCGCTTGCCCATCGCGCACCAGGACAAGCTCGACCTCGGGTTCAAGCCTCAGCGCATCAAGATCATCGAAGTTCGCAATGAATGGCAGGACCGGAACAGCGATCTTGATCCGCGTTCTGGCCGTTCGGGCAGACCCGCGCAGACCAAGACTGTCCTCGGCCGGAAGGCGCAACGCCTGATCAAACCACGGCACAAGTCCGATGGCGGGCCATCCCGTGCGCTTTTCAACAAATGTCATCCCCGACGCGAAGAGACTTGCGTCGCCCCGCATCCGATTGACAAGAAACCCCCGGATCATGGCGGCATCTGCAGGATCAAGAACAACCTGCGTGCCGACGAGTGAAGCAATCACGCCGCCGCGGTCAATGTCGCCGATCAGGATAACCGGGACATTGGCGGCGCGGGCAAACCCCATGTTGGCAATGTCGCCATCGCGCAGATTGACCTCGGACGCTGACCCGGCACCTTCCACCAGAACGAAATCGGCTTCGCGGGAAAGATTGGCAAAACTCTCCAGAACCGCCGGCATCAAATCCGGCTTCATGGCCTGAAACGCGGCGGCTTTGACTGAACCACGCATGCGTCCCTGCACAATCACCTGCGAGCCTGTCTCGCTCTGGGGCTTCAGCAAGACCGGGTTCATGTGAACGCTCGGCAAGACCCCGCACGCGCGCGCCTGAAGGGCCTGCGCACGCCCGATTTCGCCACCATCTGCCGTGACGGCTGCGTTGTTTGACATGTTCTGTGGCTTGAACGGGCGAACGCGATAGCCGCGTCGCGTCAACAGTCGGCATAGGCCGGCGACGATCAGGGACTTGCCGACATCAGAGCCGGTCCCCTGGAACATCAAAGCGCGGGCCATCAAAACTCCACGCCTTCCTGCGCTTTGACGCCGGCAGCGAAGTGGTGCTTCAGGGCGCCCATCTCCGTGACACAATCGGCGAGTGCGATCAGCTCAGGGCGCGCATTGCGGCCTGTGACAACCACGTGGAGGTCGGGCCTGCGTTCGCTGAGTGCCTGCAGCACCTGTTCCAGCGGCAGGTAGTCGTAGCGCAACGCAATGTTGAGCTCATCAAGGATCAACAGCCCTACGCTCTCGTCCTTCATCAAGCTTTCGGCCATGGCAAACGCGCGGGTCGCAGCAGCCACATCCCGATCCCGGTCCTGGGTTTCCCATGTGAAGCCCTCGCCCATCGAGTGCCAGATTACGCGCTCGCCGAAAAGTTCCAGCGCCGAACGCTCGCCCGTCGACCACGCGCCCTTGATGAACTGCACAACGCCGACGCGCCGACCACGCCCGAGCATTCTCAGCGCCAGCCCAAAAGCTGCCGTCGATTTGCCCTTTCCAGGCCCGGTATGGACAAGGAGAAGGCCCTTCTCGATCGTCTTTGATGCGACTTCCGCATCCTGAACGGCCTTTCGCTTGGCCATCTTGGCTTTGTGGCGATCTGCCTCGCTCACAGGATGCCTTTCAGCGTCATGGGCAATCCGGCCGCAACGAACACTGCGGTGTCGACATTGGCTGCGACGGTTTGATTGAGACGGCCCTGCGCATCCCTGAAGCGCCGGCCAAGGGGCGTTTCGGGCACCAGACCGAGGCCGACCTCGTTTGAGACAAGCACAAGCGGGCCTGGCGCTGCCTTTATCGTTGCCACAAGTTCGTCCGTTGCAGCGTCAATATCATGCTCGCCAAGCATCAGATTGGTCAGCCAAAGGGTGAGACAATCCACCAGCACAGGCTGCCCGGCGGCGGATTGAATCGCCTGAGACAGGTGGATGGGGGCATCAGTGGTCGACCAGCTCTCGTTACGCCGGGCCTGATGGGCCAGGATGCGCTCGCGCATTTCATCGTCAAACCCTTGAGCGGTTGCGATGTAGGTTTTTGCGGCAAAGCCCGCGAGGACGCGTTCGGCAAAGCGGCTTTTTCCCGATCGTGCGCCGCCAAGTATGAACAGCGTGCGCCAGGCACCCGCTGTACCGCCAACTTGACTTCCAGGAGCACGTGATCGAAGCATTTGCACAGCCGATGGTTTTCCGCAGAAATGCGGGATGAAAAGGGAATGCCGGAAGCCGCACCATGCGGTCAAGCCGGAGCTGCCCCCGCAACTGTGAGCGGAGAGCTTGCGTCATGTGCCACTGGGGCGACCCGGGAAGGCGGCGCTGGCAATGACCCGTGAGCCAGGAGACCTGCCATCGCTTGCGAGGCGTTTCGATTCGGGCGGGGTGATCCGGGTCTTTCCAGTGATGTGCGGGGCGCAGGCCCGTCCATCAGTTTGAGCTGGGCATCCGCGGATGCCAAAGGACCTGCCATGACGACCCATATCTCCCCTGAACAGCTGGCGGGCGCCATCGTTGCGCCCGCAACACTCTATGTGTGCCTGACCTGCCGCCAGCCCGGCGATGAGGATGCAGAGCCTCGAGCAGGCGCGCGCCTTCATGCTGCGCTTAGCGAAGCAGCCACAGCGCAGGCGACGGGCCTGACTGTGGTTGGCGTTGAGTGCCTGTCCAACTGCAAGCGCGGCTGCACTGCAGCTCTGACGAGCCCGGGCCGCTGGTCCTACATCTATGGCGATCTTGATCCCGCAACGTCACCACAATCCATTCTGGATGGAGCGCGCCGCTATCAGTCCACAACGGATGGGCTGGTTCCCTGGCGCGAGCGCCCGGAGATCTTCAAGCGCGGTGTGATTGCGCGCCTGCCGGCATTCCTTCAGCCGGGAGCCGCCTCATGAGCGCGCTGGCAAAGGTTCCCGTAACAATCATCACCGGCTTTCTCGGCGCAGGCAAAACCACGCTGATCCGCCACATCATGCTGAACAATCACGGGCGCAGGCTGGCGATCGTGGTCAACGAGTTTGGAGACGTCGGCGTCGATGGCACAATCCTGAAGGCCTGCGCCGACCCCGCCTGCCCTGAAGACAACATCATCGAACTGACCAATGGCTGCCTGTGCTGCACGGTCGCCGATGATTTCGTCCCGACCATCGAGGCCTTGCTGAACCAACCGGTTCCGCCCGAACATATTGTGATCGAGACGTCCGGGCTTGCGCTCCCCAAACCGCTCCTCAAGGCGTTTGACTGGCCGGATCTGAAGTCGCGCATCACGGTCGACGGCGTGATTACCGTTGCGGATGCGGAAGCGGTTGCCGATGGACGCTTTGCGCCTGACCCGGCGGCCATGGCGCGCATGGCGGCGGGAGACACGTCCGTTGAACATGACACGCCGCTTGGCGAAGTGTTCGAGGACCAGATCGCCTGCGCCGACATTGTCATCTTGAACAAGACCGATCTGGTCGATCAGGCCGGGCTCGATGAAGCCCGCAGGGTGGTGCTCAGCGAGGCTCCGCGCGCCATTCCGATCTTGATGGCGAGCGAAGGCAAGGTCGATCCGCGCGTGCTGCTTGGCCTTGGAGCCGCGGCTGAAAACGATCTCGCCTCGCGTCCCTCGCATCATGAAAATCACGATGCGCATGACCATGATGATTTCGAGAGCTTCGTGCTCGATCTGCCGGAATCCGTGTCCTTGGATGCGATTGCCACAACTCTTGAAATGTTGGCCAGCCGCCATGGCGTCTTGCGCACGAAGGGCCATATCGCTGTTGCCGGAAAGCCCATGCGGCTGCTGGTGCAGGGTGTCGGGGCGCGGGTGCGCGCCCAGTTTGACCGGCCATGGCTTGCAAATGAGATGCGCCGCTCGCAACTCGTCGTGATCGGCGAGAAGGGGCTTGATCGCGCAGCCATTGCGACGGCTCTGGGGGCCTGACCACGGTGCATGTGCTGGTCCGCGAGCGGCATGGCCTAGATGAGGCGGCGGGGGTCGAGGATCCTGATCATGCGCCCGCCGAACTCATCATGCTGTCGTTTTCGGACAGTGATCTCTCTGCCTTTTCGGCGGGGTGGCATTCAGCGCCCGGGGGCTTGCCCACCTTAAGGATCGTGAACCTCAAGCGGCTGCAGCACCCAGCCTCTGTTGATCTTTACGTCGACAAGACAGCGCGGCACGCGCGCGGCATTCTCGTGCGTCTTCTGGGCGGCATCGACTATTGGCGCTACGGCATTGAGGAACTGCAGCGCATCGCAAGGGAACGCAAAATCGCCCTTGCCGTCATTCCCGGCGATGGCTTTGAGGATCCGGCCCTTGATCAGGTTTCAAACCTTCCGGCATCGACGCTGAAGCGGCTTAAAATGCTGTGCGACATCGGAGGTGCGGAAGCCGCGCGGGCCGCCCTGTCCCAGCTTGCGCTGGCGTGCGGGCTTTCGGCAGTGCCGGTTCTGGGAACCCAGGGCCTGCCGAAGAACGGTTTCCTGTCGCGTGGCGGCCGGCAGACCTGCGCCATCGATCAGGTGCTTGAAGCCGAGGGCCGGCGCGGAACCGCCGTTCTCGTGTCCTACCGCTCATTCCTCGCGGCAGCGGATACCGCCCCTTTGCAGGCCGTGCACGGCGCGCTTGAGGCCAAAGGCTTTCGCGTTGTCAGCCTGTTTGTTCCCTCGCTCAAGGACCCGGAAAGTGCGGCCTGGCTTTCCGGTTGGCTCCAGCGGCTGGAGCCAGAGGTCATCATCAATGCCACGGCATTTTCAGGTAAGGGTGACAGCGACGCCACGCCGTTTGATGTGATCGACGCACCGGTGCTGCAGGTTGCGCTGGCGGGCTCCGATCGCGCGACCTGGCACAGCGCCCAGCGCGGGCTCTCGCCCGCTGATCTTGCCATGCATGTGGTGCTGCCGGAGGTCGATGGGCGCATTTTTGCCGGTGCTGTCTCGTTCAAGGAACCGGAAGCCCATGACGAGGTGCTCGGCATCGGGCTCAGACGCCACGTTCCCGATCCAGAGCTGATTGGCCTGGTTGCAGAGCGCGCTGCAGCCCTCAGCGACCTGCGTCAGAAGCCGAACGTGGACACACGTTTGGCCCTCATCCTTTCGACATATCCCGGTCGCGACGATCAGACAGCGCACGCCGTGGGGCTCGATGCGCCGCAAAGCGCGCTCACGATCTTGAACCGTCTTGACGAGGAAGGGTTCAGCGTTGGCCCCATCCCGGCCAGCGGCGAGGACCTGATCGCTGGTCTTGCGACCCATCGCCTGACCTGGTCCGCTGAGGCCTACCGCACCGCGCTTAGCACGTTGGCTCCATCCCTTCAGGACGCACTCGTTGCGCGCTGGGGGCCAGTACCCGATGAGACCCCGTCGTTTCCGGCGATCCAGATCGGGAACGTCATGCTTGCGCTTCAGCCAGAGCGTGGCACCGCCGCCGAGCGAGCCCAGCGCTACCACGACCCAAACGAACCGCCGTGCCATGCCTATGTCGCGTTCCACCTCTGGCTGCGACACGCGCTGAAGATTGACGCGCTGATCCATCTCGGCGCGCACGGCACGCTGGAGTGGCTGCCTGGAAAATCCGTGGCGCTGTCGCCCTCGTGCTGGCCAGCTGCGCTGATCGGCGCATTGCCGGTGATCTATCCGTTTGTGGTCAATGACCCAGGCGAAGCGGCTGCAGCCAAACGCCGGATCAGCGCGGTGACTGTTGGCCACATTCCGCCTCCGCTGATCAGCGGCGGCGTACCTGCTGGCCTTTCGACCATCGAGCGGCTGCTTGATGAATATGCGACAGCCGATGGGCTTGATCCAAGGCGGCGCGAGCGGCTGATGCGCGACATCCTCAACGAAGCCCGCGCCTCAGGTCTGGATCGCGATGCAGGTCTTGACGGCACTGCAGACCGTGCAAGCCAGCTCGCGGCGCTCGATGCCTTCGTGTGCGACATCAAGGTGAGCCAGTTTCCGGACGGGCTTCATGTCTTTGGCCGCGCACCTGACGGCGCCGACGCCGATGTCACGTCTGCCGTTGAAAGCGAGATGACCGGTCTCATGACCGCCCTTTCCGGTCGCCATCTCAGGCCCGGACCGTCTGGCTCGCCGTGGCGCGGAAGGCGCGACGTTCTCCCGACGGGCCGAAATCTCTTCACGATCGATCCGCGAACCGTCCCGACGCGCTCGGCCTTTGATCAGGGGCAGCGGTTGGCGGACGCGCTTTTGACGCGCCATCTGCAGGATCAAGGCGAGCCGCTGCGCACAGCCTTCATCGACCTCTGGGGGTCCGCGACCATGCGCACCTCGGGCGAGAGCTTTGCGATGGCGCTTGTCCTGATTGGTGTTCGCCCGATCTGGGATGCCTCTTCCGGGCGGGTTTCAGGCTTCGAGATCACCACGCCCGCAGCCGTCGGGCGGCCACGGGTTGATGTGACGCTCAGGATGTCCGGCCTGTTTCGCGATGTCTTTCCCTCCCTCGCGTTGCTGTTTGAACAAGCCGTCGCAGCGCTTTCAAAGCTCGATGAGCCGTTTGATGAAAACCCGCTGGTGAAACAGTCCGGAGCACGGGTCTATGGCCCGAAGCCCGGAACCTATGGCCTAGGCCTTGACGGCGCGCTTGATGACCTCAGCCCGTCAGGGACGGAACGGGCCGTAGAGGCCTGGATCGCGGGTTCACAACATGCCTTTGGAGCCATCGAGCGTGAGGATCGTGGCGGCCTGCTGCAACGCGTTGGCGCTGCAGAAGTCCATGTGGGCGTGCAGGATTTGCCCGAGACCGACATCCTCACAGCATCCGACAATGCAGCCCATACGGGTGGATTTGCCGCGACCGCGCGCGCGCTCGGCTCGTCCCCAGCCCTGATCCATGTCGATACGACCCGCTCTGGTCAGGCCAGTGCCCGCACGCTCCCGAGCGAGATCGCACGCATCGTGCGCTCGCGCGCGGCCAATCCGGCATGGATTGCCGGCCAGATGCGGCATGGCTATCGCGGCGCTGCGGCACTTTCTGGAACGCTCGACCAGATGGCAGCCTTCTCTGCGCTGGCCGGCGCAACCCACAGCCATCTGTTCGATGCCTACTTCAACGCCACACTTGGCAACGAGGACATCGTCCGGTTCATGGAAGACAAGAACCCTGCAGCGCTCGCCGCGATGCGCCAGCGTTTTCGCGATCTGGTTGAGCATGGGCATTGGAAAACCCGGCGCAACAGCGTTGTGGCGGAGGCTGCGGAATGAGCGCCATCGTCAAGGGATGGTGCCCGACTGCGCTACGCCCCATGGCCTCGGGCGATGGGCTTCTGGTGCGGCTGCGCCCAAGATTTGGACGCCTCAATCCAGATGATCTCGACGCTCTTGCAGTGCTTGCGGCACGCCACGGCAACGGCCTGATTGATCTGACACGACGTGGAAGCCTGCAGTTCAGGGGCCTGACGCAGGACAGCCATCAACGCTTTGTCGACGAGGCGCTGGCAGAAGGCCTTGCGGACCGAAGCGACGTTGCCCACCGCATTCTGGTTGATCCCTTGGGTGGATCGCAGGCCTTGCTCACGGCGGCGCGCTTGATGGACGTGCTGGCGGGTTGGCGGTTGCGCGATCAGCTGCCAGCCAAAATGCAGTTTGCAATCGGGGCTGTCGATGGCGACATCGTGATGGCACCGGATGGGGATCCCCATGAAGCTCTCGCTCTGGCCGATGGGCTGATTACCGAGGGGCGAAAGCCCAGGGCATCGTCACCCCCCCCTCGCCTGCCTGGCCAGCTTGCCGGCGGCTTGCTCATTGGTGCCGCATTCGGACGCCTGGAGGCTTCAGGCCTTGCTGCGCTCGCGACACTGTGCCGGGAAGAAGGCCTATCCGAGGTGCGGTTGACACCCTGGCGTCTTCTCCTGCTGGCTGGAGCGGATGAAAGCGTGAGCCACAGGATTGAGGCCCTTGGATTCATCACACGCGCCGACGATCCGCGCCTGAGCGTCGATGCCTGCCCGGGAACCCCACAATGCACATCGTCTAGTGTCGATACGCGGGCGCTCGCGATGTCGCTGTCTCACCATGCCAAGGGGCGATCTGTTCACATCTCGGGATGCGCCAAGGGGTGCGCCCGTTCAGCTTCGGCAGACATTGTGCTCGCCGGAAGGAACGGCCGCTACGACCTGATCCGCAATGGCCGTGCGGACAGCCCGCCGCTCCTGAGCGGGCTTGATGGCGATGCCGCCCTGAGGGCAATCATATGACCCATGTTTATGAGAAAGACGGCGCTGCGATCTATGCCCGGTCGTTTGCCATCATCCGAAGCGAAGCCGATCTGTCAGCCTTTGCCGACAATGAGGAGAAGGTCGCGGTCCGCATGATCCACGCCTGCGGCATGGTCGATCTGGCACGTGACATCGTGTTCGGTCCCGGCTTTGCGGATGCCGCACGGGCGGCACTTCAGGCGGGAGCCCCGATCCTGTGTGACGCGCGAATGGTTGCCGATGGTGTGACCCGCGCGCGCCTTCCAGCAGGCAACGAGGTCATCTGCACGCTGACCGATCCACGGACTGCCGGCCTTGCAGCCGAGATTGGGACAACCCGCAGCGCAGCGGCGATGGAACTCTGGCGGCCGCATCTTTCCGGCGCGCTGGTGGCTGTCGGTAACGCGCCAACCTCGCTGTTTCGTCTGCTCGAAATGATGGATGACCCTGATTGTCCAAGGCCAGCCGCCATCATCGGGATACCGGTGGGTTTTGTCGGGGCCGCAGAATCCAAGGATGCCCTGATAGCGGATGGTCGCGTCCCCTCGCTGATTGTCAGGGGGCGAAGAGGCGGCAGCGCCATGGCAGCGGCAGTTGTCAACGCGCTCGCGAGCGAGCGGGAATGACGCGCACTGGCACCATCTATGGTGTTGGCCTTGGACCCGGCGCGCCGGACCTGATGAGCGTTCGCGCGGATCGGATCGTGCGTGGCGCGAGACATATCGCCTACTTCCACAGAAGCGGGCGCGTTGGTCATGCGCGCACAATCGTCGAGGGCCTTCTGCACCCCGAGGTCTCATCGATTGCCATGACGTATCCTGTTACGACCGAGATTGCGGTCGATACGACTGACTACAATCAGGCGCTGGCGACGTTCTACGATCATACAGCAGCGCAACTGATTGCCCTTTCGCAAGCCGGTGAGGATGTCGTGGTCCTTTGTGAGGGCGACCCGCTGTTCTACGGCTCGTTCATGCATCTCCATGTCCGGGTCGCGCCAAGGGCGCGGGTTGAAATTGTTCCCGGCATTACCGGCATGTCCGGCTGCTGGACCGTGATCGGCGAGCCTGTGACATGGGGAGACGACGTGCTGACGGTCATCCCGGGCACACTTTCTGAGAGCGAGATTGTCCGGCGACTTCGGGATACCGATGCTGCGGTGATCATGAAGCTTGGGCGAAACCTGCCAAAGGTGCGCGCGGCTCTCAGTGCGGCTGGCCTGTCTGATCGCGCCTTTTACGTCGAGCGCGGAACAATGCCGGGCGAGACGGTCATGAAGCTCGGGGACAAGGCTGATGACATGGCACCCTATTTTTCCATGATCATTATTCACGGCCATGGGCGCCGACCGACATGACCGGGCGATTGACGATCCTCGGGCTTGGCCCGTTTGGGCCAGATCAGACCACGCCCGAAGCCGCAACAGCCCTCAACGAGGCCGATGAGGTCTTTGGCTATGCAACCTATCTCGCCCGCGTCACGCCGCGCGCCGGGCAAAAGCTCCACGCAAGCGACAATCGCGAGGAAATCGACAGGGCGCGCGCAGCTCTGGTAGCTGCGAGCCAGGGCCACCGCGTCGTGGTTGTATCGTCGGGCGATCCCGGCGTCTTTGCCATGGCCTCCGCGGTTTTTGAGGCCATCGACACCGGCGAGCCTGCCTGGCGCTCGCTTGACGTCGTGGTGCTTCCCGGTGTGACCGCGATGCTGGCTGCGGCAGCACGGTTTGGCGCGCCGTTTGGCCATGATTTTTGCGCCATCAACCTGTCAGACAATCTGAAGCCCTGGAGCCTGATTGAACAGCGCCTGGCAGCAGCTGCCGGCGCAGGCTTTGCCATGGCGCTCTACAACCCGGTTTCAAAAGCGCGGCCATCGCAGCTCACAGCGGCGTTCCGGCTGTTGTCGAGCCATCTTGCGCCAGAGACATTGGTGATGTTCGCGCTCGCCGTGGGCGATAAGGCGCACGAGCATCTTCAGGTCTCAACGCTTCGTGAGGCACCAGAACAGCAAGCCGACATGCGCACCATTGTGCTGATTGGAACGGCATCAACCCGCTCCATCGAGCGGCCTTCGGGCAGGCCCTTCATCTACACCCTGAGGCATGCCCTATGACAGGCTTGCGTACGGTGTCGAGACGTTGCTATCGCAGCGCACATGCTCACACCTGAACAACTCCTGTCCCGGCTGGATGCGCTCGGCATTGCGCACAGGACCTGGCATCACGAGCCGTTTCACACGGTTGAAGAGAGCGAAGCCGCGGGTGCCGACATCCCCGGAGCGCATATCAAGAACCTGTTCCTCAAATGTGAGAAAGGGCCCTTGGTCCTGCTGACCGCGCTGCATCACGCGCGCATCGACCTGAAACAGCTGGCGCCGGCGATCGGGTTGAAGCGCTTCTCATTCGGCAGACCGGAGCTCCTCAAGGAGGCGCTTGGTGTGGCCCCCGGCTCGGTGACACCATTCGCACTGATCAATGATACCGGCCTGAAGGTTCGCTTTTTGCTCGACAGTGCAGTGTTCGATCACGAGCTTGTCGCTGCCCACCCGCTTGTGAACACCGCGACGACTGTTATTGCCACCCGCGATCTCGTACGCTTCGCCCATGCCAGCGGCCACAGTGTCGAGGCCTATGATACAGCTCAGGGACAATTGCGCCCGGAGCGAAGCCGGTTACTCTGACCCCATGCACGCTGAGCCCATGAACAACACCATCGACCTCCAGCACCTCTATTTCAACCGCGGCCTTGTGCCGGATCATCTCGCGATCTTCGCGCGGTGGGCGGATCAATCGGCGACGCTGCGCGCGGCAAATCCGGGAATGACCACGCTCACGACCGGGCCAAAACCACGGCAGAAGGTCGATATCTTCCCGGGTGCGCCCAACAGTCCGGTCTTCCTGTTTGTTCATGGCGGCTACTGGCAGGCCATGGACCGGGAAACCCACCATTTTGCAGCCCAGGGGCTTCTGTCTCACGGCATGACAGTCGCGTTTGCAGGCTACACGCTGGCGCCTGAGGCATCGATCGGTCAGATCCTGTCGGAAATTCGCGCATCCGTGATCGCGCTCTGCCAGCACTTGAACCGCCCCATCATCATCAGCGGACATTCCGCCGGCGGGCATATTGCCAGCGCCATCCTCGCCTCGGACTGGTCAACGACGACGGCTGCGCTCGGATTTCACCCGGTTTCAGGCGGCCTTCCGATTTCAGGCGTCTTTGAGCTTGAACCCTTGCTCGCGACCACAATGAACCAGGCGTTGAAGCTTGATGTCGCGTCAGCCCGCAGCCTGTCGACACGGCTGTGGCCGGCGCCAGCGGGCCAGCGGGCGATTGTCGCGGTTGGCGGCGATGAGAGCTCGGAGTTCCTGCGCCAGACCCGCGGCCTCGTGGCGGCATGGATGACAAGTGGCGTTGATTGCACCGAGCTTGTCGTGCCGGGCACAAACCACTTCACGGTTCTCGACCACTTCAGCGATCCCGGGAGCGCTCTGACGCGCGCGGCACTCGCCCTTGCAACCCAGATGCCGGCAGGAGCCTGACCAACATGCGCGCCTTCTTTGTCCAGATCAAATGCGAGCTTGGCCGCACCTACGAGGTTGCGACTGCCATTGCGGATGCGGAAATCGCCTCGGAAATCTATTCGACCGCAGGTGACTACGAACTGCTGGTCAAGTTCTACGTGCCCCAGGAAACCGACATTGGTCTGTTCGTGACGGACCAGGTGCAGCGCTTCAAGGGCATCAAGGACACCCGCACCATCATCTGCTTCAAGGCCTTCTAGATATGGCGCTTGAGCTGGTTCAGGTCGCCTGTCGGGGCGACAACTACGCCGTGCTCATCCACGACAAGACGCTTGGCGTGACGGCCGTGGTGGATACGCCAGCGGCAGAGCCGATCATGGCAGCGCTTGACCAGCGAGGCTGGGTCGCCAACGAGATCTGGACGACCCACCATCATGGCGACCATACGGAGGGGCATCTGGCGCTGAAGGCGCGCTATGGCTCCGTCATCATCGGGCCACGTGCGGAAGCCGACAAGATCCCGGGGATCGACCGCAGCGTGTCCGATGGCGCGAACCTGCGATTTGCCGGTCGGGATGTTCTGGTGATCGCCACACCTGGCCACACGCTTGGACATGTCGCCTACTACATCCCGGATGAGGGTGTGGCCTTTGTCGGGGATACGCTGTTTGCCATGGGATGCGGCCGCGTCATGGAAGGCACCATGGACGATATGTGGCGTTCTGTCAGAAAGCTGGCCGACCTTCCGGCCCAGACCCTCATCTACTGCGGACATGAGTACACGGCGGCGAACGCGCGCTTTTCCCTGACGATCGAGCCCAATAACCCCGACCTCAAGGCGCGCGCGGCACATGTCGAAAGGCTGCGCGCCCAGGGGCTTTCAACCATACCGACGACGATTGGACTTGAGCTTTTGACAAACCCCTTCGTCAGGGCCGAACTCGACAGCGTCAAGGAAGCTGTCGGCATGGCCGGCAAACCGGCGTCCGCCGTTTTCGCCGAACTGCGCGAACGCAAGAACCGGGCATGAACACATGAATGCGCGCGACATCATCAAGCTGCTTGACCTCAAACCCCATCCCGAGGGCGGGCATTTTCGGCAGACCTTTCAGGATGAGCCCGGCCCGGACGGGCGCGCGCGCTCGACGCTGATCTATTTCCTGCTTGATGTCGGTGAGGTCTCGCATTGGCATCGTGTGGATGCGGTCGAGACGTGGCACTGGTATGCAGGTGCGCCGCTGGTGCTGTCCATCAGCGAGAACGGCCATGATGTCAGCGCCCATCATCTTGGCAATGATCTTGGAGCTGGCCAGAGACCCCAGATTGTTGTGCCCACAGGCGCATGGCAATGCGCCGCGTCACTTGGCGCATGGACGCTTGTTGGCTGCACTGTTGCGCCCGGCTTTCGCTTTGAAGGGTTCGAACTGGCACCACCCGACTGGCGACCAACGCCACGGGCGCACAAGAACTGAACACCCAAGAACTGAGCACCCATGACCAGGGCCGACATTCTCAGGCTGGAGCTTCTCTCGATCTCGGCCCTGCCGGATCTGGAGCATGTGACGCAACATGGCTGGCGCTGGCGCTTTGCCCATGGGGTCACCAACCGCGCGAACAGCCTGACGCAGGTTGAGGATCAGGCTGCGGATATTGAAACGGCCCTCGCTTTGTTTCAGCCGCTTTGCCGCGCAAAGAAAATCCGTACAGCGGTGCGCGTCACGCCACTTGCGCCGGATGGAACCGAAGCGACGCTGCTTCGCCTTGGCTACAGCGAACGGGATGCCGCCATTTGCCTTGTGGGTGAGCCCGGTCGCTTTGCGCTTTCAGACACCCGCGTCGTCCTCAAGCCCACATCCGATGCGATCTGGCGCGGGGCCTATGCCCGGTCAGCCAAGCGATTTGACAGCGAGGAGCAGAACATCCTCGCTGACATCCACGAGGAAATCCATGTGCCGAAGATGTTTGCGCGCATTGAGGCGGCAGGCGACGTGATTGCACAGGGGTATGGCGTCATCGAAGCCGGCTGGCTCTCGATCCACGAGGTTGGGGTTGCCAGCGGCATGCGCCGGCAGGGTCTTGCGCGCGCGATCTGCGGAGCGCTGGCAGGCTGGGGACAAGGCCTGGGTGCCAGCCACGCCTGGCTTCATGTGCGCCCTGAGAATGCGGTGGCGATTGAGCTTTATCGCTCCATGGGGTTTCAGGAAGCCTTCCGGGCGCGCTATCTGGCCGAGCCGGTGTAGCGCGCCGGGAGCGTTCCTGTCGCGGCGCCCTTTCTGATCTAAGGGTTTGCCTGATCCACGATACGCACGAGATCAGCCATGATCCGCGTCAGGTCAAAATCCTTCGGGGTGTAGACGGCGGCAACGCCAAAGCTTTTCAGCGTTTCAGCATCTTCCGGCGGAATGATGCCGCCAACGATCACAGGCACAGCCTCAAGCCCCTCTGCGCGCATGCGGGCCATGACATCGCGCACCAGCGGCACGTGGCTGCCGGACAGGATCGACAGCCCGACGACATGGACGCTTTCTTCCAGCGCAGCATTGACGATCTGGGCCGGTGTCAGGCGAATGCCTTCATAGACCACCTCCA
>JAIYEB010000408.1 GCA_027487195.1 Hyphomicrobiales bacterium
ATATCCGCGCGAGGTGATGGGCTGCTTTCTCGTCCATGCCGGTCCGCGCAGCCGCGGTCATGCCCGTGTGGGCAAGCATGACGATGATGTCAGCGCCGCGCTCGCGCATCTCAGGCACAAAGGCGGCAGCAGCATCGACCATGTCAAAGGCATCGAGCTTGCCGGCCAGGTTCGCCTTGTCCCATGTCGTGATCTGGGGCGGGCAGACACCAATCACGCCGACCTTGATCGGGTGGGTTGCACCAGCCTCGTCCGTCACTGTGCGATCAAGGATGACATACGGCTTCACATAGGTGCCTGCGCGACGGATATCGCCGGTTGCAGCACCCTTCACGACATTGGCTGACACAACCGGGAACGCGGCCTTGGCCAGGACCTTGTCGAGGAAGGGGACGCCATAGTTGAACTCGTGATTGCCAAGCGTGCCGCCATCATAGCGCAGGGCATTCATGGCCCGGATCATCGGGTGCTCATCACCTTCCTTGAGCCCACGCTCATAGCCGATGAGATCACCCAGGGGATTGCCCTGAACGAAGTCGCCATTGTCAAACAGCAGGCTGTTCCTGGCTTCGGCGCGCGCCTCGTCAATCAGGGTTGCAACCTTCGAAAGGCCAACCGTCTGGTCCTCCATGTCGCGATAGTAGTCATAGGGATAGACGTGGACATGGGAGTCGGTGGTCGCCATCAGGCGGAGTTTGACCCGTCCTGCGCCCTGCGCTGACGCGAGATTTGAAGTGCTGGCTGTCATTGGCAAACTTGCAAGCCCTGCAATGAGCTGGCGACGGGTTGGTGACAGAATGCTCATGGTGCCCCCTGATCCGCCTTCGGTCCCCCGACGTCAGGCGCGCTGATGATAGGCGTTGCACACTAGACACTGGTCCGAGCGCGTTCATGTCGGGGGGTTTCCCAATACCGGTACGGCAAGTGCCCAAGATCTAGGCAGGCCTGCGCCTTGAGCGTGCTTGTGTGGCCCCTCACAGTGCGCAAAGTTGTACGGACAAAGGGGGTGCAATGGCGCATCTGGTTCTTCAAGGGGTCGGCAAGAGCTATGGCCCGACGCGCGTCCTTGCGGGCGTCGATCTCGACGTGGCCTCGGGCGAGTTTGTTGCGCTGCTTGGTCCGTCCGGATGTGGCAAGACAACGACCCTGCGCATTGTGGCGGGCTTCATTTCGCCGGAAGAGGGCTCGGTCACGCTTGCCGGGCGCTCGCTCATCGGCGTTCCGCCGCATAAGCGCGACATCGGTGTCGTGTTCCAATCCTATGCCTTGTTCCCGCATCTGACCGCTGCACGAAACGTCGCGTTCGGGTTGCGCATGCGTGGCATGAACCGCGCCGACATCGAGGTAAAAACCAGCGCAGCCCTGGCGATGGTGGGTCTTTCGGGCCTTGGCGAGCGCTATCCAGGCCAACTCTCGGGCGGACAACAGCAGCGCGTTGCGCTGGCGCGTGCGCTGGTCATTGAGCCAAAGGTTTTGCTGCTTGACGAGCCGTTGTCGAACCTTGACGCCGGGCTTCGCCATGAGATGCGCGACGAGATTTCAAGGCTTCGGCGCGAACTCGGGATCACAACCCTTTTCGTCACCCATGACCAGTCCGAGGCGCTGGCCACCGCCGACCGGGTTGTCGTGATGGACCGGGGCCACATCGTGGAGATCGCCGCACCTGAAGACCTGTCAGAGCGGCCCAATCGTGCTTTCACGGCCCGGTTTCTCGGTGGGCGAACCGTTGTTGAGGGCGCCGTGGACAATGGCCGCTTCATGACCGCTGGAGGCGTCTCGATCAGACTTCCCGACACGCTGACTGCTCCGCCAACCCACGCAGTTTTGCGCGCAAACCGGCTGTCGCTTGGCGCAACCACGCCAGTGAACGCCTTGATCGACGTCCCGGTCACGGTCGTCAGCCGGGCCTTCCTTGGTGATCAGTATCAGATCCGTGTCACGGCCGATCAGTTCGGCGTTGATGTTCTGGCACCCATCGACCCACCGCCCCCACCGCTTGGGGCCCAGATTCGCCTGACCGGCGGCAGCGATGCCGTCCGGTTCCTGTCCGATCCCGGCGCCTGAGGGCGCGGGACCATGCTTCATGAGGAGAGAACACGATGACTGATGCTCCAAAGTCTAACTCAAAGCCTGGCCTGACCCGTCGCCACGTTCTGGCGGCCAGTGCCGGTGCGCTTGCAACACCTGCGCTGTTTGGCACCACGGCCGTTTCGCAAATCCGCCGTGGCGACAAGCTCGTGGTGGGCATCTGGGGCGGTGCTCAGCACCGCATCGTCCAGCAGCATTGCGAAGCCCCCCTGCGCGAGAAGTATGGCATCACGGTCGAGTATGTGCTGGGCGGCACGCCCGAGCGTCGCGCCCGCGCCTATGCCGAGCGCGGCCGCCCATCCTTCGACCTGCTCTATCTGAACATCTTCGAAAGCCGTCAGGCGGTTCGCGATGGCGTCACCCAGGCTCCAAAATCGATCCCGGGCTTTGATGATCTCTACGACATTGCAAAGATCGGCGGCTACGGCGTGGCGTTCAACCCGGTGACGGTCGTCTATGACCGGCGCAGGGTCTCGGCACCGATCACATCATGGCGCGATCTTTGGCGCGAGGATGTGCGCCGGTCCGTTGCCTGGCCGAGCTTTCCAGGCGCCCAGGGCACTGCAGGGCTCGTCATGGCCGCGCGCATCCATGGCGGCAATGAGCAGAACATGGATCCGGGCTTTCGTCAGGTCGCGGCGCTGAAGCCCTTCCCCGCCATCCAGTCCAGCCAGCAGCAGATCTTCGGCCTGTTTGACCAGCAGGCCGTGACCGCCTCGATCGAGTTTGGCTCGTTCACCCAGAAATATGCCGACGCAACCAACCCGAACGTGATCGTTGCCGCACCGACAGAAGGCCAGGTGATTGCGCTCAACGTCGCCTGCCCGACGGTTGGCACAGCAAATCAGGCGTTGGTCGAAGAGTGGATCGCGCTGCACCTTGCAAGCCCGTGCCAGATCGCCTTTGCCGACGAGATGTACTACTCGCCGACCAACCGCAAAGTCGTGCTGCCGCCGACGCTGCAGGCAAAGACAATCTATGGCGAAGCTGCGGTTCGTTCGCTCGTCGATCTCGACTGGGATCGCATCATTGCCCAGCAGGCGGCGTGGACCTCACGCTTCAATCGCGAGATCGCAGGCTGAAGCCGCCCATACCTGCCATGGCATCCCCCGGTTCAAGAGGGGTGCCATGGCTTCGTCCCGCCAAGGTGCACCTGCGTTGACGCCTCGCCCTTCCCTACTGCCGGTGTTTGCCGGCCTTGCGCCGCTGACCATCTGGATGGGCGTTGCGTTTGCGCTGCCGATGGGCGCTGTCCTGTTGCTGGCGTTGCAGGAAGATACCGGGATCTTCGCAAGCCTGTCATTTGTCCCCTCGCCTGCCCGGTTCGAGGAGATCCTGCTCGATTCCTACTATCTCGGGGTCCTGTGGACATCGATCCGCATCGGCCTCCTCGTTACCCTTTTTTCGGTTCTGATCGGTCTGCCGGTTGCGTCCTGGCTGGCGCGACTGCCCGCGCGGTGGCGGGCGCTCGGAGTTGCGATTGTCCTCATTCCGCTCCTCACCAACGTCGTGATCCGTTCGGTGGGGCTGATCCTGCTCTTGTCGCGCAACGGGCCAGTTGATCAGGCCACGGGATTGCAAATTCTCTTTACCGAAGCAGCTGTCATCATTGCGCTCGTCCAGGTCTTTTCTCCGTTCCTGATCATGGCGCTCTACGACACGCTGCAGGCGCGCGATCCCCGGATCGATGAGGCTGCATCCTCGCTGGGCGCCTCACCGGTCGACCGGTTCCTCACCGTCACGCTGCCGCTGGCGCTGCCGGCGCTGAGGGGCGGCATGGTCATCGTGTTCCTTCTGGCCTCGACGGCCTATGTCTCGGCCACACTTCTTGGCGGCAAGAAGGTGCGCGTCGTTGGCATGCTGGTGTTTGAGGAAGGGCTCCTGAACCAGAACTACCCGCTGGCGGCGGCCCTTGCGATTGTATTGCTGGTGACGTGCCTGTTCGTCGTGTTCTTGATCAACCGCGCCATCGACTGGGCCACGCCCTGGCTCAGGCCCGGCGAAGGCAAGCGCCCCCAAGCTTCGGCGGGGCTGTCGCTGCCACTCTCCGTGCGCCTGGTTCTGGATTTGGCTGGTCCATGGATCGGCCGGGCGCTTCTTGCGGGCGGACTGTTCCTCCTGATCTTTCCCCTCCTGATGGTCGTCGTGAACTCGGTCAACAATGTGCCGCAGGCGACAACGGCGGTCTGGCGCGGGTTTACGCTGCGCTGGTACGAGGCGATCTTCACACAAGGGTCACGCTACTTCGATGCGGCGATCATCTCGGCGCAACTCGCAGGCGCGGCCATCCTTGTGGCGATTGCAATTGCGCTGCCCGCAGCCTTCGTTCTGGCGCGCAGACCGTCAAAAGGGGTTTTCGCGCTCAACGCTTTCTACATGCTGCCGCTTGCCCTGCCGGGAATTGCGCTTGCCATTGGCATGCTGAAGCTTCTGCAGATTTTCGTCATGGTGCCGCCCTTCCTCGGCCTCTTGCTGATCCATGTGGTTTTGATCGTGCCGTTCACGCTTGCCATGCTGCGCGCAACCGTCCTGCAGCTTGATGTGCGGCTTGAGGAGGCGGCGGCATCCCTTGGCGCAAACCGCGTGAAGACCTTCCTGCTGATCATTCTGCCGGGCCTTGGCCCTGGCCTGGTGGCTGCCGGCATCATCGGCTTCCTGATCTCGTTCGGCGAAGTAACGGTCACAGCGTTCCTTGCAACCGCGCGCATGCAAACGCTGCCGGTCCGAATCTACGGAGATGTCCAGTTCGACGTGGAGCCGACGGTGAATGCCGTCTCGGCGCTGCTCATTCTAGGGACGATCATGATGCTCCTGATCGTCAACCGCTTCATGCGGCTTGACCGGGTCTGGCATAGGTAGCCCCGCTGCGTTCACGATGTTTTTAACGGTTTGTTGGCTATGTGCGGACGGTGTGCGATACCGTTTGCATGTCGAAGCTGATGAAAATCTTCCTCGGTTTGGTGACGGTCTGTGTCCTGGCGGCCGGTGCGCTCCTCGCCGCGACCCGCTCCGATGCAGCCGTCACCGTCGTCTACATTGGTGCGCACAATTGCTCTGTGTGCCCAACGTTTGAACGCGAGACGTGGAAGCCGTTCCTCGACACAGACCTTGGCCGGCGTGCGACCACCCGGGAAGTCATGGTTCGCTCATTTGCGCGCACCAACAACCCCGAGGAATGGCCGGAAGATCTGCGCTGGATGATTGCAGCGTCCCAGATCCGGGCCGGCACACCCCTCGTCCTCGTCTTCAAGGGTGACAGGCTTGCGGCACGAGGGGACAGCACCGCATGGTCCTGGAACCTGAGCTGGCGCATTGCGCTCGCAGACGCGGGCTGGGTGATTGCGCCACGCACACTTTGACCGGCTTTTGAGGCCATTTGGGTCGCGATCCATGCGCTGGGTGAAACCGAGCCGGGCTTTCGTGCGGGTACAGCTTCCTGATTGACGGGTCTAAGACTTGTTCATTCGAACGCGCGAGTTGCGCCGGTAGAAGGAACGCCCGTGTCCAGCATTGCCTCGACGGCCATTTCGCATCGCGCAGCCATGCCCGTTCTGATTGCCCTGAGCGCAACGCATCTCCTCAACGACATGATGCAGTCGCTGATCCCTGCGATCTATCCGATCATCAAGGACAGCTATCACCTCGACTTTGGCCAGATCGGCCTCATCACCCTGACCTTCCAGCTCACAGCCTCGCTGTTCCAGCCCTTCGTGGGCCACATCACCGACCAGCGACCCATGCGCTATGCCATGGTCGTGGGAATGGGCTTCACACTCGTCGGGCTGCTTGGCCTCGCCTATGCACAGAGCTACGGGCATCTCATTGCAGCCGCAGCATGCGTCGGGCTTGGGTCGTCGATTTTCCATCCCGAGGCGACGCGCATGGCGAGAAACGCCAGCGGTGGCCGGCAAGGCTTCGCGCAGGGCCTGTTTCAGGTCGGCGGGCAGGCCGGCGGCGCGCTTGGCCCCCTGCTTGCGGCTTTCATCATTGTGCCAAGAGGGCAAACCAGCCTCGCGTGGTTTTCGCTCGCGGCCCTTGTTGCCATGGCGCTGATGACATGGACCGCCCAGCGGTTTGCCGAGGTCCAGCGTGAAGCAGACAAGGCTCACAAGACCAAGCCCGCGACGGCAAGCAAGCCCACGCCATCCCGCGCCCATGTCGCGGGCGTGATGGCTATCCTGATCATTCTGCTGTTCTCAAAGAACGCCTACAGCCAGAGCTTCAGCACGTTCTACACGTTCTACCTGATCGATCGGTTCGGGGTCAGCGTTCAGTCCTCGCAACTCATGCTGTTCCTGTTCCTCGTATCCTCCACGATTGGCGCGCTTGCAGGCGGGATCATCGGCGACCGGATCGGCCGCCACCGCATCATCTGGTTTTCGATTGTAGGCGCCCTTCCCTTCTCGCTGATGCTGCCCTTTGCCGATCTGTTCTGGACCGGCGCGCTGACCATCATCATCAACATCATCATGGCCAGCGCCTTTGCCAGCATTCTGATCTACGCCATCGATCTCATGCCCGGGCGCACCGGACTTATTGGCGGCCTGTTCTATGGCCTGTCGTTCGGGCTTGGCGGCATTGCTGCAGCGCTTCTGGGCGAGGCGGCAGACCAGGTCGGGATCGACACGGTCTATCGGTTCTGCGCGTTCCTGCCAGCCATTGGGCTGCTCGCATGGTTCCTGCCAAAATCCGACCTGCCCGCGCGGGCCTGAACACGGTCACGATGCGACGCGAACCACGACAGCGCCAAGGCGATGGCGCGTCTCGACGTGGCGATGCGCTGACACCAGGTCGCTGAGGGGATAGACCCGGTCGATGACAGGGATCAGCTCCTTTGAGGTCAGAAGATCTGCGATGTAGTCCAGATCAGCCTTTTGTTCTCCACTCATGCCAACCACCACGCGCTGGCCAGCCCTGACGCCGTTCATCATGGACTGAACCATTTCCTTCAGGCCGAAATTCAACGGCAGGAAGATGCCGCGCGGCGCCAGAAGCCGTCTTGAGCTGGCAAATGTGAAATGCCCGATCGCATCGAGGATCAGGTCATAGCGCGTGGTGACCATGGCCCAGTTCACGTTTTCATAGTCGATGATGTCAGTTGCTCCGAGCGCGCGGACCCGGTCAGCATTCCGCTTGCTGCAGACGCCCGTGACGTCCGCCCCCATCAGGCGCGCGAACTGCACGGCGTAACAGCCAACCCCGCCAGACGCGCCGACAATGAGCACACGCTGGCTGCGCCTGAGCTTTGCAAAGTCACGCAGGAACACCAGCGCGGAAAGCGCGCCGAACGGAACGGCAGCCGCCTCATCGAAGGTGAGCCCTTTCGGCATGTGCGTGATTGCAGAACTCTCCGGCAGCGACACATACTCGGCGTTCGATCCGCCCGCGCTGGAGCCGAAGACGCAGTCACCCGGTCGAAACCCCTTCACCTGCGGGCCAACCTCGACCACTTCGCCGGCAAAGTCGCGCCCCAGCAACGGATTGCGCGGGCCAAAAATGCCCAGGACAAGCCTCCCCGGCAGCCAGAATATGGGAGGAACGTCAAAGGCGCGCAGGCGCCAGTCGGCAGTTGTGACAGATGTCGCGACCACACGGACCAAGACATCTGCGGGGCCGACCACGGGGTCTGGCAGTTCCGCCGGCTGAAGAACCTCTGGCGGCCCATAGCGGCGATGGATCATGGCTTTCATGTCTCGACTTCCTCTGGAAAACGAGACACGGTCATAATAAATGCGTTTTCGCATTGAAATTGACTAATATTGCTTTTTATATATGCATAAACGCATGGATTGGCGCTTTGCCCGCTTCGACTGGAACCATGCCAGAGCATTCCTCGTGACCGTCGAGGAGGGCTCGCTGTCGGCTGCGGCACGCGCGCTCAAGATGGCGCAACCAACCCTCGGGCGGCAGGTGGCCGCACTCGAGCGTGAGCTTGGCGTGACCTTGTTCGAGCGCGTCGGGCGCGGATTTACACTCACCCCGAGCGGGCTTGAACTGGTCGAGCAT
>JAIYEB010000248.1 GCA_027487195.1 Hyphomicrobiales bacterium
CGATCGCCGTTGCGCAGGAATGTACCCGATACGGTGACGACCTGTTCGCCGACCGCAACACCTTCGCGAACCTCTGCGCGACCATCGGCCCTAAGGCCAATCGTCACGCGGCGGGTTTCCACCGCATCATTGCGCACGACCTGGACTGTTGCCGCGCCGGGCTGGAACAACACTGCCGACAACGGCACAAGCACGCCTTCGGTCCTAGCGGTCTCGATGATGGCGCGTCCAAAAGAGCCGATCGTGGGGCGGTCACTTGCCGGCAACGCCACGCGGATGCGTCCGAGGCGGGTTGCCCGGGTAATCTCGGGTGAAACGAGACGCACGGAACCCGCCATGCGCTGGTCGGCGCCGACAGCCTCAACCGCCACCGGTTGGCCGAACTTCAGCCGGGCCAGCGTTGTCTCGGGAACGTCAGCCTCAAGCTCGACCCTGCCCTCGGCAATGATCCGAAACATGGGTTCTGCTGCGGTTGCAGCGAGCGGCACGGCGCCGACGCGCGCCGAGCGCCGGCTGACAACGCCACCAACCCGCGCCCGGATGTCGGTCCGCGACAGACGCAGTTCAATATCGCTGCGCTGGGCGCGCGAAACGTTCAGATCAGCCTCAGCCACCTGCAATGCGCGGTTGGCGGCCTGAAACCGGGCTTCAGCCGCAGTTGCCGCCGACTGGCGCTGGTCAAGCACATCCTGCGACGCAGTGCCCGAGCGGATCAGCATCTGCGTGCGCGCCAGGGCCAGATTTGCCTGGTTGCGATTGGCATCAGCTTCCGCAATCGAAAAGCGCGACTGCTCGATTGCCGCCTGGGCGCGGGCGATCTGCGCGCTGTTCTGGGTGAGCGCAATGTCGAGTTGTTCCCGGTTTAGCCGTGCCAGAACCTGGCCGGCGCGGACCGTGTCGCCTTCCTCTGCCAGAAGCTCCACGATGGCGAGCCCATCAATCTCGGGAATGACCTGAACTTCGTCGCGGGCCACAAACGTACCCGTGACGACGACGCTTTCCGAGATCGTGCCGCGTTCCGCAGTTGCAACCGTGATGGCTGGTGGACGCGGCGCGACTTGCGTCTGGGCCGCCGCGGGTCTTGAGAGCACAAGGGCTGCGCCGACCATCAAGACCGCGGTCACGCTGGCGATACGCGCCGCAAGGGTGGCAGGGGGCGTCTTTGATACAGGCGTCACGGAAGGCTTATCCTTGGCTGGCTTCAACATGGTCGGGCTTGTGGCCGCAGGATCGAGGAGGCTGCCGGCCAGCGCCTCGAGTTCGGCGCGGCGGCTTTCGAGATATGTCAGGGATGCCTGAAACATGGTCATGCCGTATTCGAGCGTCCAGACATGGCCGCCTGAATCCGCGCAATCGAGCGACTTCTGTTCGTCTTTCAAGCGTGCCATTTCCTGCCGGACCCATGCAATCCGCTGGTCCAGGACACGCACCATGTGCGCTTTCGAAACCAGCGGTGCCGCAGAAGCGATCAGAAGGAAGGGGGAGCGGTATTCATCTTCCGGCGGCAGAACATGGAGCGAACGCACCAACTCCGCGGTTCCGACATCGGTGATCGAGAATACCTTGCGCGGCGGTTTGCCCGGATCGCGCTCCTCGTGCCACTCAACGGCCCCATCCGCCGAGAGCTTTTCCAGCGCCGGATAGATTGAGCCAAAGCTTGCTTCGGTGAAATGGCTGACGATGCCATCTTCAACGAGTTTGCGAATGGCGTAGCCCGACTTGGGCCCCTCAGTGAGGATCGCAAGACACAGGGTGCGCACATTCATGACAACGCCTCGAGATGACCGTGACGACGGACCCGCCACGGTTTGAAGCGTTATGTGATCAAGGCATATTCTTGTCAAGCATAGGTGCTTGAAGAATATGCCGAGCCAGCCTAGATCGTGTGGCCGCGACGGCGCATTTCGGCGCGGATGCGCTCAACAAGGCGCGGCCCAACGCGCCGCATTAGATCATCGACGCCGACAATGATTTCCTGAGAGGCAACGGGCGCAACCTGAATGTACTTCTGGCCGGTCGGTGAGCGCAGAAACTCTAGGGTTTGACGCAATTCAGCCTCGGTGAACCGCTCAGCGTAAACGCGGGTGGCAAAGTCCGCGATACCTTTGTTCCGTTCTGGAGCCGCCTCTGCCTCAATGCTCGCGGCCACTTCACGAAAGGCCGTGCGCAGCCGCTGGTCGCCCGCCATAAGCGGATTGGAAGCTGTCAGGGCTTGCTCGACCTGCTGCATGAGGATCTGCCCGATGGTTGCGTATTGTTCGACAACGCGCTGGACCGCAACCAGTTCGGATGCAAGCGCCAGGTGGGACGCGCTGAAGGTCGGCGCGGGCGCTACCGCAGGCGCAGCCACCGCCGGAGCCTGGGTCTGAGGAGCCGCAACCGGCGGAGGCGCGATGGGCGGAACCGTGATCGCTGGCGCCGCAGGTGCCTGCGCCAGAGCCGGGATGGCGAGGGTTAGGGACAGGGCGGCCAATGCGGCGTGCAGGCAGTTGCGATTCATGATCTCACCTCGCTTTGAGGAAACAGGATGTCGATTCCGTTGCGCCCCGCTACCACGGCGCGGGTCGCCATACCAAGAAAGAAGCCATGTTCGACAACGCCAGGCACGAAAGACAGGGCGCTGGCGAGCGCTGCAGGGTCGGGAATGGCTTCAAGCGCACAGTCAACGATGAGGTTCCCCCCGTCGGTGATGATTGTGGCGCCGTCACGGCGGCGAACGGTGCAAGGGCCCGAAAGCCCAAGTCGGCGGACGATGGCTTCGATGGCCATGATCGTGGAGCGCGCGCCAAAACTGACAATCTCGACCGGAAGCGGGAAGCGGCCCAGGACCGGAACGATCTTTGAATGATCTGCGATGACCAGAAATTCCCGGCTTGCAGACGCAACGATCTTTTCGCGCAACAGCGCAGCCCCGCCACCCTTGATGAGCGAAAGGCCAGGGCCGATTTCATCGGCACCATCAATCGTCAGATCCAGTTCGGGCGTTTCATCGAGCGTGGAAAGCGGGATGCCGAGCTGCGCCGCCTGATTGCGCGTGACCTCAGACGTTGGCACGCACAAGACCTGAAACCCGCCTTGCACGCGTTGGCCCAGCGCTGCGACAAAGGCCGCCGCCGTTGAGCCCGTTCCAAGACCGAGCCGCATGCCCGGCTCAACGAAGGCCAGCGCACGCTCGGCTGCCAGCCGCTTCAGTTCATCGCTTGTGGCCAGATGAGCCTCCCGTAGTGTTCCTGCCGGGCGGGGTGCCAGTGGCGCGTGCGGGTGTCAAGGCAACCCCTGGTGCGGTTGACTGCAAGCCAGCGTGATTTGGCTTGCTGCAGGCGAACTCCTCTTTCGATGTCCTGCATGGACGACGCCACTGCCCCTCGAACAGCAAACTCTTCCAGATTCACCGGGGATAGCGTAAGCGCGGCTCCCTATGAGCGCACTTTCACCTCTCACGATTGTTTTCGATCTCGACGGAACGCTGGTTGATACGGCGCCTGACCTCGTGGCAGCGCTCAATGTGGCGCTCGCAGCCGAAGCGTGCCCGCCGGTATCGCTGGCTGAGGCGCGAGATATGATCGGCGCGGGTGCACGCGCGCTGCTTCAGCGTGGTCTGACATCGCGCGGCTTTACAGTGTCGCCCGAGCGGTTTGACGCGCTGCATCGCCTGTTCCTCGATCATTACCGCGTTCACATTGCAGACCAGAGCCGGACCTTTCCAAACGTCGTGTCCGTGCTGGATCTCTTCAGGAGAGACGGCCACAAGCTTGCCGTCTGCACGAACAAACCCGAAGCCTACGCCCGTCTTCTGCTTCAGGCGCTGAAGCTTGATCACTGTTTTGGGTCCGTGGTTGGAGGCGACACGCTGAGCGTGAACAAGCCAAACCGCGCGCCCCTTGATGCGGCCATTGCAGGTGTTGGGGGCGATCCTGGCCGTGCAGTGATGGTAGGCGACAGCAAGACCGATCTTTTGACCGCGCGTGCTGCCGGTATTCCGACGGTTCTGGTCGATTTTGGATACACGGATGTGCCCGCAGCCGAGCTTGGCGCGGAGGCGCTTGTCAGCGACTTCGCCGATATCCCGGCAGAAGTCGCGCGGCTCCTGAAGTTTTAAGGCGCTTTTGCAAACGGCGGACACGCATGCCAAGGTCATGCATGTTTTTTGGGAGCTAACGCATGTCGTTCTTGATCTGGATTATTGTTGGTGGCCTTGGCGGCTGGCTTGCAGGGCTGATCGTCAAAGGCGGCGGCTTTGGCCTGATCGGGAACGTCCTCCTCGGCATTGTCGGTGCCGCGGTCGCCGGCTACATCCTGCCCCTCGTCGGCCTGGTACTGTTCTCAGGCCTGATCGGGGCGATCATCAACGCCACGATTGGTGCTGGCCTCGTGCTTGTCGCGATCCGGGTGATCAAGTCGATCTGATCCGCGCACCCTTCTCCGACCCCTCAAAACAAACAAGCCGCCCGAAGGCGGCTTATTCGTCAGACGGCAACTCCGGAGGTTCAGTTCGGAGCGCTGGTCTGCGAAGCGGCGTCAATCTTGCCAGCGGCGATCACAGCCTGAGTCCGGCTTTCTACGCCGAGCTTCTGCAGGATCGCTGATACGTGAGCCTTGACGGTGGCTTCCGAAACATTGAGCTCGAACGCGATCTGCTTGTTCAAGAGCCCTGCGCGCAACATCGAGAGCACACGCTCCTGTTGCGGTGTCAGGCTCGCAAGGCGATGGATCAGCTCTCTGGTCTCGCGATCATCAATACCATCGATGATCAGATCCGGCGGAGCCCAAACCCCGCCCAGAAGCACGGCCTTGATGGCTTCGCGCATGGTGTCGGCACCAACGGACTTCGGAATGAAGCCTGAGGCCCCGAAGTGAATGCACCGGCGCATGACGCCGTGGTCCTCAGTGCCGGAGACGACCACCACCGGAACATCCGGGTGCTGGGCGCGCAGACGGCGCAGGCCTGAGAAGCCCTCGACACCGGGCATGCCCAGATCAAGAACGACAAGATCAACATCCTGTCTGGCCAGAAGCAGCTTGTGGACCTCGTCGAGCGATCCAGCCTCTTCAAAGGCCAGATCATGGCCCATCGAGGACAAGGCCTGGCGAAGAGCGCCGCGGAAAAGCGGATGGTCGTCAGCGACGACGATTCGATGTGTAGCTTGGCTCACGGTGTTGCCCTTGTGATAGATTTCGGCCGCGGAGACACAAAAACCACTGTTTTCACGTCCAATCCCCCCTCGAAGACTTCACGGGAACCGAGCCGTTCGCCTTCGTCGTTTGTCGTATGCATACGGCAATTGCGGCCTTCTACCCCCATACTGTCAATACGAAAGGCTGCGTAGGTATCGGTACGCGAACGAGAATCGGGCCAAAATGCGGCACACTCAGTGCGTTTTTTTGGCGGATAAGTCCCTGACAGGGCCCGCGGTTGTAATTCTTTAGTCAATACGCTGTTGCACGTAACGAATTTCTCGGTATTTGTGGGGGTGAAGCTGTCGATGGTCGTTCGTCGATTGGCTTACCAAACGAAACGGGGTTGCCTCAAAGCAGCTTCAAAAAATGGGACGAAACGCTGAAGTGCTGCGTGAGAGCGCGACGTCAGTGAACTGATCACTCCAGGGAGGTCTATGAATGACCACTAAAGACAATGACGTATCCTACTGGAACGCCACGACGAAGCTGACCGTGACCGCGCTGGTTGTCTGGTTCTTCTTCTCGTTTATCGTTCACTTTTTTGCCCCCGCGATGAACGCCTTTCAGGTTCCGATCCTGAAGTTCCCGCTGGGTTACTACATGGCTTCGCAAGGCTCATTGATTGGATTTGTCGCTCTCATATTCTGGTTCTGCGCCAAGCAGGAACAGATCGATCGCGACTTTGGCAACTCTGAAGACTGATCGAGGTACCCATGTCCACACAAGCTTCTTCAAACGCATTTCTGTCGAACCTCGGTCGCATCTACGGGCTCTATACCGGCGCGTTCCTTGGTTTCGTCGTCATCCTCGGCATTCTGGAATATGCCGGGCTTCCGCGTGTCTACATCGGTTACGCATTCGTTGCGCTGACGATTGGCGTGTACGCCGCGATCGGCATCATGTCGCGCACCTCAGCGGTGTCGGAATACTACGTCGCGGGCCGCTCGGTCCCGGCCTTGTATAACGGCATGGCGACGGCGGCGGACTGGATGTCTGCTGCGTCCTTCATCGGCATGGCCGGCACGCTCTACCTCACGGGCTACAATGGTCTCGCGTTCATCCTCGGATGGACCGGCGGCTACGTGCTCGTTGCAACCCTGATTGCGCCATTCCTGCGCAAGTTCGGCGCCTACACGGTTCCGGACTTCTTCGCCTTCCGCTATGGCGGCAACACGGCGCGGTTCCTGGCAATCATCGTTTTGATGAGCTGCTCGTTCACCTACGTCGTTGCGCAGATCGTCGGCACCGGCCTTATCGGCGCACGGCTTTTGGGCATGTCGTACGAAACAGCTGTCTGGATCGGCCTTGCCGGCATTCTGGTCTGCTCGTTCCTTGGCGGAATGCGCGCCGTGACCTGGACCCAGGTGGCCCAGTACATCGTTCTCATCATTGCCTACCTGCTCCCGGTCGTGATCCTCTCGGCCCAGAAGTATGGCATTCCCTTCCCGCAGCTGACCTATGGCGACGTGCTCGCCCAGATCGCTTCCAAGGAAGCCGAGTTCCGTGCAGCTGGCCAGGTTGTCACGCCGGCTGTTGGCTATCTCACCCCGTCGTTCGCCAACCCTGCGCTGTCGGGTGGGCTGCTCTGGGTTGAGTACGTCAACTACTTCGGCCTGATCCTCTGCCTCATGGTGGGCACTGCCTCGCTGCCGCACGTTCTGATGCGTTACTTCACGACTCCGACAATCCGTGAAGCCCGCAAGTCCGTCGGCTGGTCGCTGGTGTTCATCTTCATCCTCTACTTCACAGCGCCGGCTTATGCCGCCTTTGCGAAACTCGAGGTCTACAACTCGGTCATCGGGCAGCCGCTGTCAGCCGTGTTCTCGTCCGACAGCCTGTCTTGGATCCGTTCCTACGGTCGCCCTGGCCTCGGCCTTGTGCGCATCTGCGGCGCGGAAATCTCGACAATTGAAGCTCTTGTCCGCGCTTGCGCCGCAGCCTTCCCGGCTATGAACGCAACAGCAGCAAGCCCGATCACGCTCTCGATGTTTGCGATTCATCCAGACGGCATCGTGATCTCGACGCCTGAAATTGCCGGTCTGCCTTACGTGGTGGCGGGTCTCGTTGCGGCCGGTGGCCTTGCAGCGGCGCTCTCGACCGCTGACGGTCTCCTGCTCGCTATGGCGAACGCGCTCTCGCACGACATCTACTACAAGATGATCAACCAGAACGCGACGACCGAAACGCGCCTCAAGGTTGCCAAGGGTCTTCTCGTCTTGGTGGCCGTTGCGGCGGCCTATGTCTCCTCGTTCAACCCTGCAGATATTGTGGCCATGGTCGCCTGGGCATTCTCGCTCGCAGCGGCCGGCTTCTTCCCCGCGCTGGTTCTTGGCATCTGGTGGAAGCGAACGACAACTCAGGGCGCGATCTGGGGCATCATTGCCGGCTTCTCCATCACCCTGTTCTACCTTGTCGGCACGCGCTACAACGCCGTGTGGTTCTTCGAGACCTTCCGTGGTCTGTCGATTGCCACCACAGCGCAGTACGCTGCCTATGAGGCTGCGAAGGTTGCCTACGCGGCGGCCGTCACAGCAGGCGATCAGGCACGCATCGCAGCGACATGGCTCGCCTACGATCGCTCGGCCCAGGTTGTCGCGAACTGGTGGGGTATCCGCAACATCTCGTCCGGCCTGTTCGGTCTGCCGCTCGGCTTCCTCGTCATGATCGTCGTTTCGCTCATGACACCGGCGCCGTCGAAGGAACTGATGGCCTTCATCGACGAGATCCGTCGTCCGAAGGGCGATGTGCTGATGAACGAAAAGGGCGACGTGATCGGTCACTGATCGCATCACACGCTGATGATACGGAACGGGGCCTTCGGGCCCCGTTTTCGTTTCCAGGCCTCGCGTTTTTCCAAAGGCGCTACGATCGATCCTTGGGGCGTGTGCCCACGTCCCCTTCGTCAGATGCCGCGTGTCGCACCTTCAGATGCTGGTTACATGCCAGCGTATAGGTTCAATTCAGAATAATTCTAATCTTCAGGAATTGTTTAGGTTCGGCCAGTCGCTCAAAGAATTGAATGAATCTAATGTTGCCTCAACTGTATTGACCTTCGATTCATCTCTGTCCATGGTCCGGCCGCGATCAAGGACGGGGCTGCTCCTGCAAGCCCCATCTCAACTTCAAAGGGGTTTACATGTTTCACGCACGCAGCATCCATCGCCGCGGATTTCTTGCCGGTACAGCGGCACTTCTGGCCGCACCTGCAATTTCCAATGCCCAGGCCCGGACCGTGAACCTCTACTCGGCGCGCCATTATGATGCCGACAAGACCCTGATCGAGAACTTCACACGCGCTTCGGGGCTTCGTGTGTCCGTGGTTGAAGCGGGCGCGGATGCGCTGCTGGAACGTCTTCGGAATGAAGGTGCGAACTCACCGGCTGATGTCCTTCTGACAGTCGACGCTGGCCGCATCGAAGCCGCCAAGAGTGCTGGCCTTCTCCAGCCGGTCCAGTCAGCCCTGCTGACCCGCTTTGTGCCGGCCCATCTCCGGGATCCCGACAACACCTGGTTCTCCTTTTCCAAGCGCGCGCGGGTCATCATGTATGACCGCACCAAGGTTCAGCCCGCGCAGCTGTCGACATATGAAGATCTGGCGGATCCAAAATGGCGCGGCCAGCTTCTGACCCGCTCCTCAACCAACATCTACAGCCAGTCCTGGACCGGCTCGGTTCTCGCTGCACTTGGCGAAGAGCGCACGGAAGCCTGGGCCCGTGGCATTGCGGCAAACCTCGCCCGTCCGCCGCGCGGCGGCGACACGGACCAGTTTCGTGCGGTTGCAGCGGGCGAAGGATCGCTTGCGATTTCCAACACCTATTACCTCGGCAATCTCATTGCCGCGAACCTGCCAACGGATCGTGCCTTGATCGAGCGGATCGGCGTGTTCTTTCCAAACCAGAACGACCGCGGAACCCATGTCAACGTGACGGGTGGTGGCATTGCGCGCCACGCCAAGAACCGCGATGGGGCTTTGGCATTCCTTGAGTATCTGATCTCGCCTGAGGCCCAGTCGTTCTTCGCAATCGGGAACGCTGAGTATCCTGTGGTTCCCGAAGCGCAGGTCCCGCCTGCCATTGCAGCCTGGGGTACGTTTAAGGAAGACCAGCTGAATGCAGGTGTGTTTGCGCGCAACAACGCGCAGGCCCTGCGGCTCATGGACCGTGCGGGCTGGCGTTGACGCCTGAACGTCGCATCCCTGGCGCGCCGCTGGCCCTTGCAGCGCTGGCGGCGCTTGTCGTTTCGCTACCGCTTCTTGCGGTGGCGTCGAGCGTGCTTCAGCCCTCGACCGAGGTGTTGGCACACCTGATGGCAACCGTTCTGCCGCGCATGCTCGCGAACACGCTTGGTCTCGTGGTGTTCGTCGGTTTAGGCACGGTCTTTCTTGGAACGCTCAGCGCCTGGCTCGTGGTCATGTACCGCTTTCCGGGCTCGCGTGCATTCGAGTGGGCGCTGCTGCTGCCACTCGCCATGCCGGCATACATCATCGGCTATGCCTATACGGATGCGTTGACCTTTGCCGGGCCGGTGCAGAGCTGGCTCAGAGACGTGATGGGCTGGTCGAGGGGGGATTATTGGTTCCCTGATATCTCGACGCTTCCAGGCGTCAGTCTCATGCTCGTGCTTGTTCTCTACCCCTACGTCTACATCCTCGCGCGCACCGCTTTTCTGCAGCAATCCGCCTGCATGACGGACGCATCACGCGTCCTTGGCCGCAGCCCGGTCTCAAGCTTCTTGACCGTGGCCTTGCCAATTGCCCGCCCGGCAATTGTCGCCGGTGCAGCCCTCGCGCTGATGGAGGCCATGGCTGATTTCGGGACGGTGCAGTATTTCGGCGTTGATACCTTCACGACGGCGATCTACCGCGCCTGGATTGGCATGGGCGACCGGCTGGCGGCAGCCCAACTGGCCATCGGCCTGGTCATCGTCGTGCTGCTCTTGCTGTTGGTTGAGCGGCGTTCGCGCGCCCACCAGCGCTATTTCCAGCTCTCCAAGCGCCATCTCGTTCATCCGCCTCAGGAATTGACCGGGCTTAACGCAGCCCTTGCCTTTGCTGCCTGCCTTGCCCCGGTCGTCCTTGGCTTCACTCTGCCCGGGCTCTATCTTGTCCGGCTTCACATACTTGGCGGCGATCCGCTGTTTGGACCGCGCTTTCTTGGCTATGCGCTAAACTCGGTGCTGCTCGCGGGTGCCGCAACGATCATCATCATGGCTGTTGCGCTGGTACTGGCATCGGCCCAGCGCAACACGGGCTCGCCGGTGTTTCGCGTGCTGGTTCGCTTCGCCACCCTTGGGTATGCGCTTCCGGGCATGGTGATCGCGGTCGGGGTGCTCGTTCCGCTGGCGATGTTCGACAATGGGCTTGATGCGCTGTTGCGCGCGACCGTCGGGATATCGACCGGCCTCCTTCTGTCCGGAACCGTTGCAGCCCTGCTGTTTGCCTACGTCGTGCGCTTTCTGGCCGTTGGTTTTGGCGCGGTGGATGCCGGGTTCGAGCGGATCAGCCGACGCTTTGATGATGTGGCGCGCACGCTTGGGCGCAGCGAAACCGGCGTGCATCGGGATGTCCACGTTCCGCTGCTTCGTCGCCCGTTGTTGACCGGGGCTGTGGTCGTGTTCGTCGATGTGCTGAAGGAATTGCCGGCAACCCTCATCGTGCGCCCGTTCGACTTCGACACATTGGCGGTGCGGGTCTATCAACTCGCCTCGGACGAGCGCCTTGCCCAGGCTTCGACGGGCGCCTTGATGATCGTGGCGATTGGCCTTGTGCCTGTAGTGATTCTGACCCGCGTCATCCGTGAGACGAGTGTTCAACGCAATCCAGGGCGTGCTAATCCCAGGGGATGAAACTCAGCGCAAAGACAACCCTTCCTGAAGATGCCGAGCGGGCAACGCTCATAGGTCGCGTGTGGCGACCGGACGTATCGGGTCCTTCTGTTGTTGCCATTCGTGGCGGGCATGTTTTCGACATTTCCCCGGATGTGCCGACCGTACGGGACCTGTGCGAATCAGCCGATCCGATCGCGGAACTGGAACGCGCCGGCGGCATGAATCTCGGCAAGCTCGATGTTCTTCTGGCCAACACACCACGCGCCACCCGAAACCCGACAAAGCCGTGGCTGATCGCGCCGATTGACCTTCAGGCCGTCAAGGCTGCGGGCGTCACCTTTGCGGTCTCCATGCTGGAACGCGTGATCGAGGAGCGCGCGCGCGGCAACCCTGCAGCCGCCGCCACGATTCGCGCGGAGATTGGCCGCATCATCGGCGATGACCTGTCACGGCTTGTGCCCGGCTCGCCCGAGGCGGCAGAGCTGAAACGCGTCCTGATCGCCGGCGGTGTGTGGTCGCAGTATCTGGAAGTTGGCATTGGCCCGGACGCTGAGATTTTCACCAAGGCGCCGGCGATGGCGGCGGTTGGAACCGGCGCTGAGGCAGGTCTTCATCCCATCTCGACGTGGAATAATCCCGAGCCGGAGGTCGTTCTGGCGGTTGCATCAACCGGGCGCATTGTCGGGGCGACCCTCGGCAACGACGTCAATCTGCGCGATGTTGAGGGGCGCTCGGCGCTCCTCCTCGGCAAGGCCAAGGACAACAACGCATCCGCCGCAGTCGGTCCGTTCCTCAGGCTGTTCGATGATCATTTCACGCTCGATGATGTGCGCCGTGCGGATCTGACGCTCCACGTCGAGGGGCCGGACGGATTCGTTCTCGAGGGCGCATCTTCCATCTCCAAGATCAGCCGCGATCCCGAAGATCTTGTGCGCCAAATGATCGGGCCGCATCACCAGTATCCTGACGGGGCGGTGCTTTATCTCGGCACCATGTTTGCGCCCGTGAAGGATCGGCATGCGCCGGGCCAGGGTTTCACCCATGTCGCCGGTGACATCGTCACGATTCACAGTCCAAGGCTTGGGACGTTGACCAACATCATGACCACGTCCGACAAGGCGGAGCCATGGACCTTTGGCACGTCGCATCTGATGCGAAATCTTGCGAGGCGCGGACTGCTCGGCGTTTAGAGCCTGTTTAGCAAGAGTTGCATTCAAATTCAGCGAAAAACATGTTCCAAAACAATGTGTTGGAGCAGGTTCTCTGGTGATTTCAGAAAATGCGACCAGCGCTGGAAACCCATTCTCGCCCTATTTCGCCCCTATGAGACCGGTCCTGAAACCGGAGATTACACCATGCGCAAGACCAGTCTGGCCATTGCCACATCCGCCGGCCTCGCCTTGTCTCATTGGGCAGCAGGCCCGGCACATGCGGCTCCGCCTCTTTCCCTCGTTCCAACCCAAACCCTTGTTCTGACGTCATTTTACGGACGCGAGCTGCATGGCCGGCGCAAGGCAAACGGCGAGCGGTTTAATATGAACGAGATGACCGCGGCCCACCGCACGTTGCCTTTCGGCACGCGCCTTCGCGTGACAAACCCGCGCACCGGCCAAACCGTGATTGTCAGGGTCAGCGATCGTGGCCCGTTTACCGGCGGGCGCGGACTGGATGTCTCCTACGCAGCCGCCCGACAGCTCGGCTTTATCGCGCAGGGTGTTGCGCGCCTCAGGGTCGAGCGGCTCTAGCAGCAGCAAACCTGCGCGCGGCTCTTGCCCGCGTTGGCGTGAAAAGCTAGGCGTTGGACCATGACCGACGCGCTTGATCCGACCCGCTCATTTCAGGGCCTTTTGCTGAAGCTCCAGACCTTCTGGGCTTCAAAGGGCTGTGTGATTCTGCAGCCCTACGACATGGAAGTGGGCGCTGGCACCTTTCATCCCGCGACAACGCTTCGCGCGCTTGGTCCACGCCCGTGGAATGCTGCGTTCGTTCAGCCCTCGCGCCGTCCCAAGGATGGGCGCTATGGCGAGAACCCGAACAGGCTGCAGCACTACTATCAGTTCCAGGTCATCCTGAAGCCGTCTCCGCCGGACATTCAGGACCTCTACCTCGAAAGCCTGCGCGCCATTGGCATCGATATGTCGATCCATGACGTGCGTTTCGTTGAAGACGACTGGGAAAGCCCAACCCTCGGGGCCTGGGGTCTTGGCTGGGAATGCTGGTGCGA